>DAHWJK010000291.1:0-1544 GCA_027344185.1 Thiobacillus sp. | reverse complement strand
GCTGATGAAGCAGCGCGTGATCCACGTGTTCACGCACGACTCCATCGGCCTCGGCGAAGACGGCCCGACCCACCAGCCGGTCGAGCAGACCGCGACGCTGCGCATGATCCCCAACATCGACGTCTGGCGTCCGTGCGACACCGTCGAAACCCTGGTCGGCTGGGCGCACTCGGTCGAGCGTACCGACGGCCCCACCTGCCACATCCTCAGCCGCCAGAACCTGCCGTTCATGGCGCGTGACGCCGCGACGATGGCCAACATCGCCAAGGGCGGCTACGTGCTCAAGGACGCGGCCGGTGCCAAGGCCGTCATCATCGCCACCGGCTCCGAAGTCGAGTTGGCGGTGAAGGCCCAGGAAGCGCTGGCGGCAGAAGGCATCGCGGTGCGCGTGGTCTCGATGCCGTCGACCAACACCTTCGACCGCCAGGATGCCGCCTATAAGGCCGGCGTGCTGCCCAAGGGTTTGCCGCGCGTTGCCGTCGAAGCCGGCGTTACCGACTTCTGGCGCAAGTACGTGGGCCTGGAAGGCGCCGTGGTCGGCATCGACACCTTCGGCGAATCCGCCCCCGCGCCCGCGCTGTTCAAGCACTTCGGCATCACCACCGAGGCCGTGGTGGCTGCGGTCAAGGGCGTTCTGTAAAACCAGGGGCTAGGGGCTAGGAACTGGGATCTAGGGAAAACAGCGCGGGGCAGCCCGCCCCGCCCCTAACTTCTAAATCCTAGCCCCTAAATCCTAATAAAGATTTTCACCTCACTGGAGACTGACACATGGCAATCAAAGTTGGCATCAACGGTTTTGGCCGTATCGGCCGCATGGCTTTCCGCGCAATCGCCAAGGATTTCAAGGACATCGAAGTGGTCGCGATCAACGACCTGCTCGACCCCGAGTACCTGGCCTACATGCTGAAATACGACTCGGTGCACGGCAATTTCGACGGCGACATCTCGGTCGAGGGCAACAATCTCATCGTCAACGGCAAGAAGATCCGCCTGACCGCCGAGCGCGAGCCGTCCAACCTGAAATGGAACGAAGTGGGCGCCGACATCGTGATCGAGTGCACCGGCTTCTTCCTGACCAAGGACACCTGCCAGAAGCACATCGACGCGGGCGCCAAGAAAGTGGTGCAGTCGGCGCCGTCCAAGGACGACACCCCGATGTTCGTGTACGGCGTGAACCACGAGAAGTATGCCGGCGAAGCCATCGTCTCGGCCGCTTCGTGCACCACCAACTGCCTGGCCCCGATCGCCAAGGTGCTGAACGACAACTGGGGCATCAAGCGCGGCCTGATGAGCACCGTGCACGCCGCCACCGCGACCCAGAAAACCGTCGACGGCCCGTCTTCCAAAGACTGGCGCGGCGGCCGCGGCATCCTGGAAAACATCATCCCGTCGTCGACCGGCGCTGCCAAGGCCGTCGGCGTGGTGCTGCCCGAACTGAAGGGCAAGCTGACCGGGATGGCGTTCCGCGTTCCCACCTCCGACGTGTCGGTGGTCGACCTGACCGTCGAACTGGAAAAGCCCGCCAAGTACGCCGACATCTGCGC
>DAHWJK010000288.1:0-3776 GCA_027344185.1 Thiobacillus sp. | reverse complement strand
CAGTCGCGCGGGGTGGTGGTGCCGGAATCCTTCACCCATGGCTCGTCGGCGCAGCGCATGCGCTGGTTCAGCCTGGGCATGCAACGCGGCGACCCGGGGCTGTGCGACACCTTCCAGGCGGCGCGGCTGTAGGCGCTTGCCATGCACATCCGGGTCGGCGCCGACGCCTTCAGCTATCCCCAAATCCCGGCGGCCATTTCCGCGCGGTGTGAAACATGCGCAGAATCTCAACCCGCTGCTCTTTGACCCGATAGGGAATGATGTAGGGGAAATGCGGCAATACGAGTTCACGCGTCCCGGGCACGCGCCCCGGTCGCCCCATGTCGGGATGCCGGGCTAATAAACGGGTGGTTTCGTCCGCTTCGGTTACCAGCGCAGCGGCGGCCTGGGGGTTGTCCTGCGCAATATAAGCCGCTTCTTGCTCAAGGTTGCGCAGCGCGGACCGCAACCACTTAACCTGCATATTTTTCCAGCAAGTCCGTCATGTCGGATGGCTTCGCGAAGTCCCCCCGGTCTGCTTCCTGAATTGCCTGTTCGATTTCTCCCACCTGCCAGGCTTCCAGGTCGAGGTAGCGTGCGATGGCTTCCTCTGCCAGATACGATTTGGATCGATGCGTGGCTTGCGCCAGTTTGTCGAGCTTTGCCTTGGTTTCTTCCGGCAGGCGTAAGGTCAGAATTGCCGTGGCCATACTATGCTCCTGTGTGACGATGTGTACATCCGCAGCATAGCACGTCTCACGCCCAGCGGCCCGCCCCGGCCAGCCCCACCATCAGGCGCACGCCGCCATACGCCAGCCACGACAGCATGCGCTGCGGCCAGGGGCGGCGCTGCCAGTCGGCGGGGTCGAGCGCGGCGGACTGGGCGATGGCCAGTTGCAGGCGCTGCTGCAAATCGCGGGCAAATGCCGCATCGTCGACCACGATGTTGGCCTCGCGCGCGAGCAGCAGGCTGAAGGGGTCGATATTGCTGGACCCGACGGTGGCCCAGTGGCCGTCGAACACGGCGACCTTGGCGTGCAGTTCGCTCACCTGGTATTCGTAGAGGCGGACGCCCGCGGCGAGCAGGTCGCGATAGAGGGCGCGCGCGGCGGTCTGGAAAAACGGGTGGTCGGTATGGCCCTGCACCAGCAGGTGCACCCGGACGCCGCGCGCAGCGGCTTTTTTCAGCAGCGTGCGGAAACGGCGCCCGGGCAGGAAATAGGCGTTGGCAATGTAGATTTCGTCGCGCGCCAGCGCCAGCGCAGCGAGGTAGACCCGCTCGATATCGCGGCGGTGGGCGAAGTTGTCGCGCACCACGAAGGCAGCGCGGGTGTGGCCGTCGGTGGGCCAACTGGGTTCGATGGGCACGCGTTGCCGGTCGGGCTGGGGCTGCAACTGCGTCAGGGCAACCAGCCGCCACAGGCGACGGGCGCTGAAATGAATGCTTGCCAGCAGCGGGCCCTGCACCTCCACGCTGAAATCGAGTCGGGGGGCCTCGAGGTGCACCGGTTCGTGGTCGTCTATCAGGTTGATGCCGCCGACGAAAGCGATCCGCGCATCGACGACCACGAGCTTGCGGTGCAGCCGCCGCAGGCTGCGGGGGTTGGAACGCCATCCCCGACCTGCCAGCGGACGATAAAACAAAACGCTGGCCCCCGCTGTCCTTAGCGCGACCAGCCAGTCTGAGGGCAGCAGCGTGGCCGAGCCCACGCCATCGATCAGCAGCCGTACCCGCACGCCGCGGCCGGCAGCGCGCATGAGCGCGTCACGTACGCGTTCGGCACTGGGGTCGGCGTTGAAGATATAAGTTTCGAGATGGACTTCGGTTTGCGCCGCGTCGATGGCGGCAATCAGCGCGGGAAAGAATTCGGCGCCGTTTTGCAGCAGCCGCAGCCGGTTGCCGGGTACCAGCTCGAGGCCGCTGAAAAACAGGGTCCGCCAGCGATTTCGCGCGGCCATCAGGTCGGGCTGAGTTTGGCGCTCAACGCGGCGTGGTCGGATATGCGGTGCCAGGCGTTGCCGGTGTGGACGTGCGCGGCCTCGATGTTGAAACGCCGCACATAGATGCGGTCGAGCTGAAACATCGGCATGAAGGACGGGTAGCTGCGGGCGGAGCGGCCATGGTGCGTCTCGAACACTTCGGACAGGCCCAGCTCGTCCTCGAAATAGCGGCCGACGCGCACCCGCCAGTCGTTGAAGTCGCCGGCCAGGATCAACGGCGCATTGTCCGGCACCATCTTGCGTACGCGCGCGACAATCATTGCCAGCTGGCGGCGGCGGCCGGCTTCGTTCAGCGCCAGGTGCACGTTGATGCAGTGCACGGTCGAGGCCATGCCGGGCACGTCGATCTCGCAGTGCAGCATGCCCCGGCTCTCGTAGGCATGGGAGGAAATGTCCTCGTTTTCCCACGACAGGATCTTGTGACGCGACAGGATGGCATTGCCATGGTGACCGGTGTCGTAGACGCAGTTCTTGCCATAGGCAAAATCGGTGTAGACATGTCCCGCCAGGAACTCGGTCTGCGGCCGCCCTGGCCAATGCTGGAAACGGCTGGCGCGCAGGCCGTGGCAGCCCTGCACTTCCTGCAGGAAGACGATGTCGGTGCCCAGGGTGCCGAGGCGGTCGCGCAGTTCGTGCACGGTCAGCCGCCGGTTGAATTGCGACAGGCCTTTGTGAATGTTGTAACTGGCGACGTGCAGCGGAGCGGTCATCGAATCATTATCCCAGATTGTCCGTGAGCTGATTTGCGGCGCGTAGGGTGGGTGCAACCCACCGCAACGCACCCCGTCAGCCGCCGCTATTGTCAAACCGCGTTCCGCGTGGGCTGCGCCCACCCTACCAGGCCGCATCGCCTGCCCGGTTGGACAACACGGGATTATAGGCGTGCGGGAAGCAGCCGGATGGCCGCTGCATTGCTGGGCGAGAAGCACCGCTCGGCCGCAATTTCCCACGGCAGCCATTCGTAGCGCAGGTGCTCGCGCGGCGCGAGTATGACCGGCTGCGGCGCGGGGAGTTGCAGGCCGAACACGTGCTCGGTGTTGTGGGTGACGCCGGGCGCGTAGCGGTGGCGCCAGCGCTCGTATATTTCGTAGCGGGTTTCGATGGCCCACAGCGTCAGCTCGAAGGCCGTGGCGTCGAGCCCGGTTTCCTCGCGCACTTCGCGGATCGCGGTCTCGGTGAGCGTCTCGCCGGGATCCTGCGAGCCTGTGACCGACTGCCAGAAGCCCGGCGCATCGGCACGCTCCATCAGCAAGACCTGGCCGTCAGCAGTGTGGATCACCACCAGGACGGAAACCGGAATCTTGTGGGGGGTCACGCGATGCGGGCGTTGAGCGGATTGCCCGTCGTCATGATCGCGATCAGGTGGTCGATGTTGGGATGCTTGCCGGGGTGCCTGCTCGCGTCCTCGGTGTGCTCGGCGAAAATCGCCAGACCCTCGGCGGCGGCCTCGACGTTGATCGCGCCGTATTGCTGTGCGAGATGGGCATACACCCGGAACGAGCCGGCGGACCCGGGTGCGTTGGCGATTGTCGCCACCTCAACGCCAGCCGCGTCGCTTAGCACCAGTTTTTCACCGGCGAACTCGGGCAGGGTTTTCAGGGTGTCGGCGAATTTCATTGCTACCCCCGGGATCAAGCCGCCTTGTCCGCCGCCGGGGCGTTGCGCAAACGGATGTGCAGCTCGCGCAGCTGCTTGTCGTCGACCACGTTGGGCGCGTTGGTCATCAGGCAGGAGGCGCGCTGGGTCTTGGGGAAGGCGATGACGTCGCGGATCGACTCGGCGCCGGTCATCAGCGT
>DAHWJK010000192.1:0-25930 GCA_027344185.1 Thiobacillus sp. | reverse complement strand
CTGCTACACTTGCTGGTTTTCGTGCGCGGGCGCCCAAAGCCCTTGTGCGACGCCTTTGTGTGACGCCCTTGTGCGACACCCTTGTGGCGACACCCCGGAAAGGTGGCAGAGTGGTCGAATGCGCCGGACTCGAAATCCGGTGTACGGTTATACCGTACCGTGGGTTCGAATCCCACCCTTTCCGCCAGGGAATCAAGAACTTAGTCGCCTAAGGGCGGCTTTGCTTTTTGTGGGTCAGGCGGCGTGCGTGTGCGTTTTTCTGCTGTTCCTATGGTCTCTAGGGCCTTGCCGAGGCTGTGTGCGGTCAGGTGTGCGTAGCGTTTCGTGCTGCGCGGGTCCTTATGCCCAAGCACTTCACCCACGACCGGAAGCTCAACCCCATGGTTGATCATTTCGGACGCGGCGCTGTGCCGAAGATCATGGAAGGTCACGTGCTCGAGGTTGACAGCCTTGCGGGCCTCGCGCCGGTCGGCCTGCAACGTAGACCTGTTGATTGTGAGCGGGAGCAGACCTCGCCGAATGATGGTCGCGAGCTTGGGCGGGAAGGGGATCGCGCGGCGGTCGCCGTTTTTTGAGTCGGGCAACACCAGCAGCTTGTGCCGTTTGTCGACGTGCAACGCGTACAGCTCGCCCAACCTCCAGCCGCTGTAGAAGCCAGCACGGATCGCGACTCGGGTGCCGTGGTGCTTGCAAGCCCTTGCCATCAGCAGCATCTCGCCGCGGTCGATGTAAACATGGCGCTCGTTGTGGACCTCGGGCAGCACCATTTTTTCCGCCGGGTTGTGGTCGCCCATTTCGTACTTTTTCCACCCCCAGCGGCAAGCGGCCTTCAGCCACGCCAGCCGCTGCCTGACCGTCGCGGGTGCGTAGTCGTCCTCTACGCCAGCTTCGATCACTTCTCGCGCGATGGCGGGTAAATCAGCGAAGGTTTTGCCGACATACGCCCACGCAATCGCCGCGAGGTGTTCGGCGGTGGACTTGTAGCTTTTCAAGTGCTTCTTGTCCGCGAGGTATAGCGCGATCGCCTCGTCGATCGACGGCGACTGAGGGGCTTTTTGCGGAGCTACGCCTGCTAGTTCTGCGTACGTCTCGGCTGTTGCTTTCGCGTCGTACGCGTCAGCCTGGGCTGCACTCCAATCTTTTGGAAGCAGCTTAGTGCGGCGGACTTGGACGCCGTTGACGAGTCTGTCAAACTTCCAGCGCCAGGCTTTCTTGCCTTTGTCGAAGTAGGTGGACACACGATCTCCATTGGCTGCTGCACCGTCCTGCAGCTTGCCACGTAGGCATCAACATCGGCCGCGGAGAAGCGGACGGACCTCCCGAACCGAATTGAGGACAATACACCGGATTCCGCGAGGCTGTAAACCATGCGTTTCGAGAGACAAAGTTGGTGTGCGATCTGGGCCGCGGTGAGAAGCTCGGACGAAGACATCGGATCAGCCGATTGGGCAGGTAGCCGGCCCACGCTTTCGGGGCCTACCTTCCATCAGTTCGAGTACGACTTTTGGCTGCAGTCGTGCGTGCGTGTGCTTGCAAACTGCACGCACACGTCCTATAGTTATTACTAGCGCCAAACATTGGCGCGTCCTCTTGCCACGTCGCGCAATGCGACACGCCCGCCGGGGAGGTATCCCCGCACCATCGACAAGAGAACTACACCATGACTAGCCCAAGAATCCCCGAGCGCCTGACCGTGCTGGATCTGCTGCGCTTGGTGCGCTTGGTGCGCTCGCTCAACATTCCCGAGCCGGAATCCACGGAGCCCTTGGTCATCGATCGCGAAACCTTCGATCGCGTGTACGAGCAGGGCACGCTGAGCGCCGACGAAGCCTGGGCGCTCCTGACGGAGGCCTAAAAGCGGCCCCAATCGGGGCCGTCTTGCTCAAGGCTGACCAGTGTGTTGGCGCCGACCGGAAATTGAGCCACGGTGGCTCAGAATTGCATCGCCGCGCACATTCCGCAGGTCTCAGCGACTGCTGCTTGGCACCTTGCGGCGGCCGCCACGAATTAGGCCGGTGCCGCGTTGGCGGCCGACGGCCTGCTTCTATCGAGTGCCGCCGAGCTGCGAAGCAAAGCTTCCTGCGGGCAGTTTTCCGTGTCGCCTGAAACGTGGGCGTCACGGGCTCGAACAAAGACGAGGTGGTGGGCCAGGTGACCACTGGATCCGGTCGTCGGCAATTGCGCGGTGGATCTTGGCGCGCGCCAAGAATCGGGACCAAGGTGGCTGACTTGGAAAAGATCTGCTGGTGATACGAGGAAGCGCTAAGAAGGCCCGATGGCCTGCGGAGCCTTTCTAGTAGTGTTTGAAATTTTCTCGATTCTGCCGACTGATCGGTACAACATCCCAGCATCACCAGCAGAGAGACATAAGTGTTGAAATAACAATGGAAATGCTTGATGGCACACCCCAGCACGGGATCCATGCAGCATCCAAGCATCCCCAGCAAAATCGCCTGTAGGCTTCCTCCAAACCAATACTCGTCCAGGAAAGGCGGGCGTGAGGAGCGCGGTATCGCAGGACATGGTCACATTCGAGGCCCGGGTGCTGGCTCGACATCCCAGCATCACCCGCACATCCCGCGGTATAGAAAAAGGGCCGAAGGACCCCGTAGGATCCCTCAGCGACGCCACTGTCGTAGAGTCAGGTCTTGGACACCAACCACTCGTTGACGCCCTCGCGAGTCTTGCGGTCGGCGAGGACGTAGCCCCCTACCTGGCGGTCTTTCAGCGCCCGCACTGCGTGGCCGAGCGACCGGATGTTGTCGAGCTGGTAGTCCCGCAGACCCGACGCGATCAATTCGCTGTAGATCGCGAACTCATCGGGGCTATGCTCGGAGCCATACACGGCGCTCTTGTACCTGCTCGCGATCTGGCGCTGACGGTTGACCTCGACTTGGAGCATGCTCACGGTCCAGGGCTTCCCCTCGCAGGCAATGCTCTGGAACTTGTACAGCGACTCCAGCAGGTCGTGCACGGCTTGCAGCGCGGGGTCAGATGCCGCGGTCTCCCGCTGGCGGAGCATCGGATTGATCTCCTCGATCTTGTCATTTTGGGGGTGACGTGCAGTGATGGACTCGACGCCACTGCTGTCAACCAAGTTCGCGGGGACCTTACCTGACCAGAGGATCCACCACGCCCCGATAACTGCGGGTCCTGCAGCCACGGCGTTCCATGCATCAAACCCGCTCAAGGCATTGAGCCCGCCTGGCATGCCGGTCTGGGCGCTGCAATACTTTGACCCGACGCGCGACAGTGTCAGAAGCGCTTCAACGTATGTGTGACGATCCTCGCGGATCAGGTCGACAGCGCCGCGGCCTGGGGTGTAGTTGCGCTTGGCCGCGTCAGTGGGCGGGTTGATCCGCACGATGATGAAGCGCCGCGCCGAGTCCATCGTCGGGTCGACGTTGTTGGCGGTAATGAGGATGAGCTTGCGCGTGGGCAGGCTGATGGTCCTGTTTGTGCCGAGAGCGCGGTCGCTGAACACCGGCGATGTGATGAGCTTTCGCAACGACGGGCCGTCGATCGCATTCCCTGCGAGCTCGTCGAACAGCATGACAGGACGTGCGTTCTGCAGTGACCCGAGCATCATCTTGCTGAACTCTGCATCCGCGCCTTGGCGCTTGGTGTCGAGCGTGAGTACGTCCGTCGACTCAGTGTAGCCACGACCTGATGCCAGCTCCGCGAGCATTTCCGCGATGTAGCTCTTTCCTGCGCCCGAGTTCGGAGCCGACAGCACGAAGCCTGGCGCTACTGGAAGACCCGGGCGAGCGATGGCCGTGATCATGGCGGCAATGATCGCTGCTAGGTCCGCAGGAGCCTGCAGGTACAGCTCGTTCGTGAGCTCGGCAACAATTTCGCATGCCTGTGCCAGCACGGATTTGCGAGCTGATTGGTCCTCTGTCTTCGCGTCCTCGAGATCCCATTCCACGGGATCGAATGCGCCGAACAGCCCCGTGCGCGCATCGTAACCCTCGCGTGCGATCTCAACCCGTCCATTTACGAGGACTGGGGCAGGGTGTTCGACGATGCCCGCGACCTTTCGTACGCCTGGCATCGTGGACCAGTCTGACTCGAGCATTGCGGCGCACAAGTGCGTTGGCACATAGCACGCTTTCAGGGTTCCGCTGTCTCGCTCCTCGAACGTCTGCACCATACGGCTGATCTGTGTGGCAAGGGCTCCAGGCGTGCTCGCGACGCGGATTGACGAAGATCCAGGTTCAATGATGGCGGGACTGTTGCCAAAAACAAAAATGTTAGGGTTGTCCAGCAGCGCAGCCGTGAGTACGTCTGTGTCCTGGGCGTTGTTGTTGGTCAGAACGTGAGATGGCAGCCCGCTTTTGTTCTGGATCTTGTGGTCAGGCTTGTCGGCCAGTGCCAATATCGCGCTCTCAACGTCATTCTTGCCCGCCGCCAGAATCCAGTCGTCAAGGCCCTGTTTGGTGCCCCTCGGACCCTCCGGGCACCAGGACGCGCTCGTGGCCACGGACATCTGGCGCACGGCGTAGATGCGGTATGCGAGCGTAAGCGCGGCATTGTGCACGTCTGCATTGCGCACACGCACAGTCCGGCCCCGGCTGTCGCGTGCGTCTACAGCGTCCCCCTTCGCTGCCACACCCTTGAGGGGTGCGCCATCCGAGTCGAACGTGACCAGCACCACGGGCTTGCCGTCGACCCACTCGCTATAAGCCTCGATGACCTCGATAAGCTCGGGGTGGAGCGGACGCTGACTCAGCGCAGTCTTCCGATCTTCCTCCGGGTCGAACCACATGTGGATCCCCGCCAGGGCGACGCACGGGATGCCCGTATGCTGCACGAGCCCCTCGGCCTTCTTTTCGCCCTCGGTGATGACCAATGGGAGGTCCTTCCCGGTGGCGGGGTTGCGCAGCAACTTGGCCGTCGCCTCGGGAATGTAGATATGTGCCAAGGAATCTTTGGGCGACACGTACTTGCCGCGGCCTTTGATCTGGCCATCCTTGTCGATGACCATCGACAGCGGCGACATGAGCCGAAAGCGGACAAAGTCCGAGCCATGGTCTTGCGTCGGCTTGCCGTCGAGCCCGATGTAGGGGATGGCATAGCCGCTGGGAGTTCCCCCAGACAGGCGGCAGTACCGATCGACCCCGCTCCCGTCCACGGCATACCAAAAGGGCACGTCGTCGACGGCCAAGCCAGACTTGGCCAGGTCGTCGGCCATGAACGCGACTAGGTCGCCGGATTCTTGAACAAAGGGGCGCAGCGGGGCGGGAACCGGGTGCTGGCGCAACCTTGTAACTGGCGGAGCCTGTGCGGCTACAGGCGAGGCATCAGCCGACCTGTGAGGCGTCGCGATTGGGGCGGGGGAGGGGATGGAGGCGCTCGTGCCGGCGGTGGTGGCTGCCACGAGGGAGGTCGATTTTGTTACCGTGGTGTCGAGGATGGAATCCATGTGTAGTGCTCCTGCGTTACGTCTGTGGATACGTTCGCGATCTGCGCGCGATGCTGGCTCACCTTGCCGGCGTGCCAGCCCTACCGGGCAAGATGCCTGGTAGCTCGAACAGACCGCGTGCCTGACTTTTTCCCCGAACACCCTAACGGTCCAATAGGGAGCGCATGCCTTCGGCCGGGCCGACGTGCTGTCTGCGCGCGATCTCCGTCGGTGCAGCTTTCATTCCCATACCGTTGATTTGCGGCAGCGTTGATTGCGCGCCGACTTTGTCAATCATTCAGGCCTGGAGAGGGGTTGATTTCGCTGTCGCTCTGCCGTGGAGGCGCGGCATCACACTGTTCAACCGACTGGAGCGGGAAGCTTCCCGTTGGTCAGTTGACGAACTGCAGGGGTACGTCCGGCGTCACGACCGAGGCGCGAGATGCACTGACGTCGACTCAAAACACGACCAGGCAGCGATCGAAGCCAAGACTGTTGGTCAGGTGCCGGAGAGCCTTCTCTTGATCTTGGTCAGAAGTCAATCGCCGAATTGGGTGGAACATCGGCCGGTACAAAATCAACGCTAGAGGTTAATGTGGTGCCTGGATTCATCACGGTGATTGCATGAGTCAGGCTCCTTCACGTTCGAGCGCTGTCGCCCGCCTGCTTCGGCGCATGGACAGCATGCGAGGCAGCGAGCGATGGCTGAAGCCAGCTCCTGTGCGTCGGCTCGTCACCGCTGCCGTGGTGGCCGGGGTCGCGCTGCTTGTCCTGTTCGCGCGGCATTTCGCATACGACAGCGACCGCCGCGACGTAATCTCGCAGGCACGCCTGTTGACAACGAGTCTGTTGGTCGAGGAAGCACATCTCAAAGAGGATGTTCTGCGTGCTCGCTACGGTCTTGCGTATAGTGAGGACGCGGTCACAGTGCATGTCCAGAGCATCGAAGTCGCGGCGGGCAAGCTGCAGGCGTTGCGTCAGTCAGCGCAATTTGCAGCGCTGACCGCGCGGTATCGCGCCGACGCAGCAGCAGAGGCAGCCCAAGTCGCCGCGTTTCAAACCCTGAACGAAAAAATTCGCGATGTGCTAGATGCCTTCGTGGCTCAGATGCGTGTTGTTCTGCCGCAGCTTCCCGACGCCGGGCCCAATGGGCAACTGCAGCATCAACTCGGCAAAGTTGCGATCGACGTCATGCAACAAGCTGTCAAGGTCGATTCGAAGCCGACACCTCATGCAGTACACAACGCCGAGTTGGCTTTTTCCCACGCAGCAAGCGCGCTGCCACGCGATCGCAAGAGTCTGGAGTTGATGGCGCGGCGTGTCGCGCTGATCGAACAGGGTTTGCCGGCACTTGCTGAAAGTGTCCATGCCATCATCGATTCGGGAACGCGTGCCGATCTGCTTAGGATCCAGGCGCAGCTCGCCCGCGACGCCAGGGCGCGGCAATCAAGCGATGAGCAGCAGCACGTCATCGGCTTGGTCTTGCTGGTTCTCCTGCTCAGCGGGCTAATCACCGTCTCTTGGCGTTATGTGAAATCCCTGAATTTTGCGAAGCACGAGCGCAATTTCCTGCAAGGGCTAGCCGAGGGTGTTGGTCTTGGAATTTTCGTCGTTGCTGCGGATGATTGCATCATCTTTGCCAATAGCGAGGCCGAGCGCCTACTTTGCTTTCCCTCTATGGGATTGATCGGTCGGCGCCTGCATGACGGCGTGCACGTGCGCGAAGATGGCTCGCTGTTGGTGGCCAGCCAGTGCGGTTTCTGTACTGACCCGCAAAAGCGACGCAGTCACGAAGAGGTTGATACGTTTTTCAGGCGCCACGACGGCGTTGTGATCCCTGTTGCGGTGCACGTTTCGCCTTACCAGGGAGCGGACGGAGAGGACCTCATTGTTGTGTTCGGCGACATTCGCGAGCGCCAAGAGGGCGAGCACAGACTGCGCAGGCTCTCGCAGGCGATCGAACAGAGCCCGGCGAGCATCATCATGACGGACAGCGGCGGACGCATCGAGTACGTCAACCAGGCGTTCATTAACGCCAGCGGATACAGCCGTGCCGAGGTGCTCGGGCAGAACCCACGGATTCTCCAGTCCGGAAAAACATCTGGGAAGACCTACCAAGCGATGTGGGCCACGCTGCTGGCCGGTGGCACTTGGCGTGGTGAACTGGTCAATCGGCGCAAGGATGGTGTCGAGTACATCGAGGCGGCTGTGATCGCGCCGGTGCGTCACGACGACGGGCACGTGACGCACTACATCGCGGTGAAGGACGACATCACCGCGCGCAAGGCTGCGGAAAGAGAGATCCAGCAACTCGCTTTCTTCGACGCTCTCACCGGCCTGCCGAATCGTCGCTACGTCGTCGATCGAATCCGACAGGCGGGTAGTGCCAGCCAGCGCAGTGGGAGTTTCTGTGCGGTGATGATTCTCGACGTCGACCATTTCAAGGAGATCAATGACACCCTGGGCCATGACATGGGTGATTTCCTGCTGACCAGTGTCGCTGAGCGACTTAAGGCCAGCGTGCGTGCAGAGGACGTCGTGGCACGTCTGGGCGGCGACGAGTTCATCATCTTGATCGAGAACATTGGCGCGATCGAGGAGGAAGCCGCATCGCATGCGGAACGCATCGGTGCGCAAGTGCTCGCCGCGCTGCGGAGGCCGTTCGCGCTTGACGGGCGTATTGGCGCTCACCACGTCGATGCCTTGAATCGTCTTCACCTGCCCGACGAGTTTGTCAGCAGCCACCGAGCCACGGCCAGCCTTGGCGTGGCCTTGTTTCGCGGCGACGCGATCTCGGTCGAGACCCTGTTCAAACAGGCGGATCTGGCTATGTACAAGGCCAAGGAAGAGGGGCGCGATGCTCTTCGGTTCTTCAACTCCGATATGCAGCGCGCCATCAATATGCGCGTTGCGCTGGACGATGCGATGCGGCGCGGTCTGGATCGCGGTGAATTCCGTTTGCACTACCAACCGCAGGTTGACCTGCACGGGCGCGTGACAGGAGCCGAGGCGCTGGTGCGTTGGGTGGACGAACAGGGTTTCGAGCGTTCGCCGGCGGCTTTCATACCCGCCGCTGAGAGCAGCGGGCTCATTCTGCCCCTGGGCGACTGGGTGCTCGACGCGGCCTGTGCTCAGCTGAAGGATTGGGAGGCTGCCCCCGGCACCAGGGCCTTGAGCATCGCCGTGAATATAAGCGCACACCAGTTCCGCGCTGATGACTTCGTGGCCAAGGTGCGCGCTGTCGTGGCGTCGCGCGCGGTGGACCCTCGGCGCCTGAAGCTCGAACTTACCGAGAGTGTGTTCGTTGGCGATATTGACGGTGTCGCCCTGCGTATGAAGGAGCTCTCCGCCATCGGCATAAGGCTTTCGCTGGACGATTTCGGCACTGGGTACTCCTCCCTGGCCTACCTCAAGCGGATGCCGCTGGATCAGATCAAGATCGATCAGTCGTTCGTGCGCGACATCGAGCAGGATTCGAGCGACGCCGCCATCGTGCGCGCCATCATTGCCATGTGCGTTTCGCTCGATATCGATGTGATCGCTGAAGGCGTCGAGACGGAGAACCAGAGAGCCTTTCTCGTGCGCAACGGTTGTCGCGCATTCCAAGGTTACCTGTTCGGCCGCCCTACGCCAGCCGCGCAGTGGGATGAGTTCCTCGGGGAAGGCGATGTGGCGCGCATTGTTTGAGCGCGCCGCTTCGGCAACGGCCGGCGCATGTGAGTAGGGATCGGATGCGTTGACGGCTCCGTGCATGTTTCAACGCGGTACCGCTTGAGGTTCGCGCGCGGCTCCTGCATGCGACTCAGGCCGAGCCGGATGTGCGGCGCCGTATCGCGCGCCAGTGCGCTCTCCAAGGAAGTAGTGGCCGAAAAGGCCACTAGGTGAGAAGCCACAAAGAACCCGTCACATCACTAAACAGTCGGGCACGGAAGGCTAGCAGAGGAGAAGATTAGCGGTTTACACAGATCGCGGAGTGCGCGTAGGTGTTCTCAAGTTCATGCCAAGTTGGTCGTTAGGAACCATACGATGTCAGCCCTTCTAGCGACCACGCGCTGCCACCGATTTCCGGAGTTCCTGATTCAAGGCAAATCGCCTACGCGAAATCAAGTGAAGAATCAATCATCCAAATAGGGGGTCGAGCATTGCCTTGCCGCAAGCCTTTCGCGGTCGGTCTATCGATTCGGCGTCCTACCCGTTCCCATCAAGGAGTCTGGTCATGAGTCTGGTGAAGAAGTCCACGGTGTCCGGCGCGGCGGCTGGCGCGGGTCGGGCGTCAAGCGCGGTGACCAAGGAAGCCGAAGCGCAGCGCAGGCGCGCGCGAACCCTGGCCAAGCAGCAACAGGCCGCCGAGCGCATTGCCGCAGCGACCGGGCAATTGGCAGCCGGGATCAACGAGGCCGCGTCGGCCGCCGAGGAACTCAAGCGCTCAGCCGAGCAGATTGCCGCTGGCAGCGAGCAGGCGGCCAGTGCGGCGCAGGACTCGGCAAACAGCATCAAGGAGATGGTCGTTGGCGTCAACCAGGTTGACCAGAACGCGAACGTCACGTTGCAAAAGGGCGAGACGCTGGTTGCTGCGGCGCAGCGGGTGATGGAAGAAGTCTCGCAGATGGTCAACAACGTGATCCAGGCGGCCAGGCGTCAGGTCGAGTCGGTCAAAATGGTCACCGGCCTGGAGAAGCAGGCAGCCGACATCGGCGACATCGTCAAGGCCGTGGGTCGCATCGCCGACCAGACCAACCTGCTTGCACTGAACGCGGCCATCGAGGCCGCGCGCGCCGGCAAGCACGGCAAGGGTTTCGCAGTTGTCGCCGACGAAGTGCGCTCGCTGGCCGAAACGTCGGAGAAGAGCGCCAAGCAGATCTCCGACCTGATCGCGAAAATCCAGACCGACGTCAAGTCGGTCGCCAGCGGCGTGAACGAATCGACAAAAACGGTTCAGGCCGAGGCCGACAAGGGCGACGCGGTCAACGAATCGCTGGCGCGGATCGGCCAGGCGTCGACCGAGGTCGTTGACGCCTCCAAGGTCGTCGTCGGCGTCGCCAAGGAAGCAACGACCGCGACGCAGAAAATGGCCAAGGTCTCGGAAACCATCGCAGCCGCCTCAGCGCAACAATCGGCGGCGGCCGAGGAATCGAACAAGATCATCGCCGAGCAGGCCAAGGCCCTAGGCGACTGCGAGGAAATCGCACGCAACCTCAGCGAAACCGCCGAGGATCTGAAAAATTCGACCGATATTGCCAAAAGCGCGGAGGACGTCGCGTCGTCGGCCGAGGAACTGGCCAACGCCGTCAAGGAAATCACCCGCGCTTCGACCGAGATCATGTCGGCGATTGGCGAGATCCGTAGAGGCGCCAAGGATCAGAGCGATGCCGCCAACGAGGCTAACCAGTCGATCAGGCAGGTCGAGTTCAACGTGCAGGAATCGCTCAAGGGCGGCAACCTCGGCCTGGAGAAGGCCGAGTTCGGCAAGCAGGTGATCAACGAAATCAAGACGACCATCGAGGCCATGCTAGGCGGAACCATGAAGGCCATCGAGATCACCCAGGGCTGCGCCCGCCAGGTCGGCGACCTGCAGAACGTCGCGCGCGACATCGACAAGATCGTCGAGTCGATTGCGATGGTTTCGGTGCAGACCAACATGCTGGCGGTCAACGGCGCCATCGAGGCAGCGCGCGCAGGCGAGTTCGGCAAGGGATTCATCGTGGTGTCGACCGACATCCGCAACCTGTCGCACGACTCGGCGCAAAACGCCGATCGCATCCGTGACATGATCAAGTCGATCCAGGATCAGATCGTGCTGGTCGGTTCTGATCTTCGCGAAATCATCAGCGCAGCGATCTCCGAGACCGAAAAGGCCAAAGGCATTCTGAAGCACATCGCAACCTCCGAGGTCGAAGTCGAGGGGGTGCGAGGCGCGGCTGAGGAGATCGTCAAGGGCGCGCAAATCGTCAGCGCTGCGATCGACACGGTCAAGGGCGGTGTCGAGCAGATTTCCGGCGCCACGCAGGAAGCCGAGAAAGCCGCCAGCGAGGCCGCGAGTGCGGCAGAGCAGCAGGCACGTGGGGCCGAGGAACTCTCATCGGCGATCGAGGAAATCGCCGCCCTGGCCGACGAACTGCAAAGCGCTTGACGCGGGAGAGTGCCATGAGCACAGAACTTCAGGCGGCGCCGCCCGACGGCGCCGAGCTGGCCGACGACGAGCGCGCGCAGACCCAGCAGTTCGTCACCTTCTTGGTCGGTGACGAGGCGTTCGGCGTCCGCATGGATCCGGTGCAGGAAATCATCCGCATGCCCGACATCGTCCGCGTCCCGCTGGCGCCGCGCTCGCTGCACGGGCTGGCCAATCTGCGCGGCCGCGTGCTGCCGATCATTTCGCTGCGGCGCATTTTCGGCGTCGGCGACGCCGACAGCGACGAGGCCACGCGGGCACTGGTGATCGACATCGGCCAGCCGCTGGGTTTCGTTGTCGATCGCATCGCCAGCGTGATCAGCGTCGAACCCGCCAGCATCGGCGGTGTCGAGGGCATCCGCGCGACCATCGACTCCGACCTGCTCAGCGGCGTGCTGAAGGACGTCGGCGGTTTCGCCATGGTCATGGTGCTGGATTTCGAGCGCCTGATCGCACGTGAATTCGCCCAGCTGGCAGTGTTGGTCGACAACGACGCGGCGCGCCATCTGGAGGCCGGGTCCGACCAGGCGAACGGCGACGACGACGGCGACTCCGACGAACTGCAACTGGTGAGCTTCAGCGTCGAGGGGCAGGAATACGCGATCGACATCGCCAGCGTGCAGGAAATCGTGCAGGTACCCGAAAACATCGCCCACGTGCCCAACGCGCCGGCACACGTCATCGGGCTGATGACCTTGCGCGAGCGGCTGCTGCCGCTGCTGTCGTTGCGCAGGCTGTTTCATCTTCCCGACCGGGCGCTCGACGACGGCAGCCGCGTGGTTGTGGTCACGCTGGGCGCGATCGCGGTCGGGCTGGTCACCGACAGCGTGTCCGAGGTGCTGCGCGTGCGCAAGGACGCGGTCGATGCGATGCCGGCGATGCTCGCGCGGCACGAGGACCTGGCGGAGATCACCCGGATCTGCCGCCTGGATTCGGGGCGCAGGCTGGTGTCGATCGTGTCGCCGGAGAGCCTGGCCCAGCACGCCGCGGTGGACGCGGTGCTCAACGAGGTATCGGCGATGAACGCAGAACGGGAGGAGACGGCTGACGAGGCTGAGCGCAACGACGAGGAGGAGCAGGTGGTGGTTTTCCGGCTCGCCGAGGGCGAGTTCGGGGTGCCGATTGAAAGCGTGCAGGAAATCGTGCGCATTCCCGAGCAGCTCTCGCGGGTTCCCAAGGCGCCGGCGTTCGTCGAGGGCGTGATCAACCTGCGCGGCGCTGTGCTGCCGGTAATCGACCAGCGTCAGCGCCTCGGCCTGCCGACCATCGCGCGCAACGACCGCCAGCGCATCATGGTGTTCCTGATCGAGGGCATTCGTACCGGCTTCATCGTCGACTCGGTCACCGAGGTGCTCAAGCTGCGCAAGCGCGACATCGAGGCGGCACCAAGGCTGTCGGGCGAACAGGCCAGGCTGCTCGGTCGCGTGGCCAATCTCGAAAAGCAAAAACGCATGATCCAGCTGATCGAGGCCGCGCACCTGCTCGACGAGGCCGATCGCGCCGACCTGGCTGGAATGCAGGATGGCGGCACGGCGGTATGAAAGCAGGATGCCGTGATGCGCCACAAGCTGCTCGTCGTCGACGATTCCGCGCTGATGCGCAGCCACCTGGTGCGGCTGTTCTCGGCGCAGGGCGACTATGAGGTGCGCACGGCGCGCAACGGCCTCGAGGCGGTACAGGAGAACCAGGTCTTCGCGCCCGACGTGGTGACCCTTGACATCAATATGCCCAAGCTCGACGGCCTGGGCGCGCTGGCGCAGATCATGGCCACGCGCCCTGTCCCGGTGGTGATGGTGTCGTCGCTGACCGAAAAGGGCGCGCTGGCGACCTTCGAAGCACTGGCGCTGGGCGCGGTCGATTACGTGGCCAAGCCGGACGGAACGATTTCGCTGTCGATCGATGCGGTCGGCGATGAACTGCTGCGCAAGGTGCGTGGCGCGCTGCGCGCGCGGCCGCGCCGTGGCCCGCCATCGCGTGCGGCCGCCTCCCGCACTGAGCGCGCCGCGCCACGCCGCCATCCTGCGATCGCTGCTGGGCGCGGGCTGGTATTGATTGGTGTCTCTACGGGTGGACCGGGAACGCTGGAAGCCATACTTCCGGCTCTGCCGGCGGACTTCTCGCAACCGGTCGTGGTCGCCCAGCACATGCCGCCGAGCTTCACCGGGCCGTTCGCGCAACGCCTGGACGGTCTGTGCGCGCTGGGCGTGCAGGAAGTGACCAGGCCCTGTGCCCTGCAACCAGGCCAGGTCTACGTGGGCAAGGGCGGAGCCGATGTCATCGTCGCCGTGCGCGGCGGCCAGCGCGTGGTGTTGCCGCGGCCGCAGTCGGCCGACCACCTGTGGCATCCATCGGTGGAGCTGCTCGGGCGCAGCGCGCTGGAGCATGTCCCGGCACGCGACCTGGTCGCGGTGATGCTGACTGGAATGGGCAGCGATGGCGCCGACGCGTTCGCCGAGATCGCCGCGCGCGGCGGGCGCACTATTGCGGAGTCGGAACAGTCGGCGGTGGTCTTTGGCATGCCCAAGGAGCTGATCGCGCGCAATGGTGCGCACGCCGTGTTGCCGTGCGAACGCATCGCGGCGCAACTCATTGAGTGGCTGCAGTGACGACTGGTACGGCGAGGTGACGAGATGGCGCTGACACGCAATAGTGGTGACGACGCGGACCGCAAGGTGACACCGCGCGCGCACGAACGCGACTTCGACGGCTTGGTCCTCGCACTGGACGACGCAGCCGCGGCGACTCGGCGCTGGGCCGCGCGCGACCTGGCTGGCTGCGCGCAGGCCACCAGCGCGCTGCTGGCTCGGCTGGCTGTCGAACGCGATGTCTCGGTGCGCCAAACCCTGCTGACGAGCCTGTCGGTTATGGGCTCAGAAGAGGTCGTGCGTGGTTTGATCGACTTCCTGCGCAGCGACGACGCGGCGCTGCGCAACGAGGTTGTCGAGGCCATGAAGAACATGCCCGACGCGGTCGCCGCGTTTATGCCGCAGTTGCTTGCCGACGCCGACACGGATGTGCGTATCTTCGCCATCAACGTGCTCGAGTCGCTGCGCCATGCTGAAGTCGAGCGCTGGCTCGTTGACGTAATCGCAAGCGACCCCAGCGTCAACGTCTGCGCCACAGCAGTCGACCTGCTCAGCGAGGTCGGAACGCCAGCTGCCGAGCATGCACTCGAAGCGCTCAAGCTACGCTTTCCCGACGAACCCTACATCGTGTTCGCCACCGACCTAGCGCTCAAACGCGTGCGTGAAGGCTGATGCGCGATATCCAGATCACCGACGAGGATTTCCAGCAGTTCCGCGAGTATTTCTACCGGCGGACCGGGATCTATTTTGACGACGGCAAGCGCTATTTCGTCGACCGGCGACTTGTCGAGAGGATCCAGGCCAACGGCGACATCCAGTTCCGCCGCTACTTCACGTTTTTGCGCTTTCAGGCCAGCGGCGCCGAGTTCCAGACGCTGACCAACTTGATGACGGTCAACGAGACCTACTTCTTTCGTGAGGCATCGCAGCTGCGCTGCCTGGTTGAATCGATTCTGCCCGAGATTCTCGAGCGCAAGCGCCCCGGCGAACCGATCCGGATCTGGTGCGTGCCGTCGTCGTCCGGCGAAGAGCCGTATTCGATCGCCATTCACCTGTCCGAAACCTGGCCCGAGCTGGCGCGCTGGGACGTCGAGATCACCGCTTCCGACATCGATACCGACATTCTCGCTGCGGCGGCCAGGGGTGTGTATTCGAGGCGCTCGGTACAAAATGTCCCGGCGCCGTGGCTGGCCAAGTATTTCGATTGCCTCGGCGACGATGGCTACGCGTTACGCGACACGATCAAGGACGCTATCACGTTCACGCAGGTGAACATCGCCGACGTGCAGCAGACGCGCGGCTACCGCGGCTTCGACGTGATTTTCTGCCGCAACCTGCTGATCTACTTCGACGACCTGTCGCGGCGAAAAGCGGCGGAAATGTTCTTCGACGCGCTGCTTCCCGGGGGCTTCATCTGCCTTGGACATTCGGAATCGATGAGCCGCATCACGCCGATCTTCCGCGTGCGCAAGTTTCCCGACAACATTGTGTACCAACGGCCCGAGGAGGCGTGATGGCCAAGCACATCCTGGTAGTCGACGACGCAGCCACCGTTCGCATGTATCACCGTACGGTGCTGGAAGGCCAGGGCTGGGTCGTGGACGAGGCCGTCAACGGCCTGGAGGCGCTGGAAAAGGCGCAGGGCGAGACCGTGTTCGATCTGTACCTGGTCGACGTCAACATGCCCAAGCTCGACGGCTATGGGTTGCTGCAGCAGTTGCGCGCGCTGCCGCTGGCGCAGGCGCCCGCGATCATGGTCTCCACCGAGGCGCAAAGCGGCGACCGGCTGCGCGGCCTGGAATCCGGCGCCAGCCTGTATGTAGTCAAGCCGATCCGTCCCGACGATCTCGTTGCCTATTGCCGGCGGCTGCTCGGCGAGGAGAGCGCACGATGAACGCCCTGCTCGAACAATTCATCGTCGAGGCACGCGAGTTTCTCGAGGGCATCTCGGGCCGCCTGATCGCGATGGAGGAGCGGCCACACGACGCGGATCTGGTCAAGGAACTGTTCCGCATGGTGCACACCCTGAAGGGGAACAGCGGACTGTTCGCCTTCGCCGACATGACCCGGGTGCTGCACGCCAGCGAGGACCTGATGGACGCCGTGCGCGACGGCCGCGTCGACTATTCACGCGCGCTGGCCGACAGCCTGCTCGACGCGATGGATCTCGTCGGCCGTATGCTCGACGAAGTCGAGCGCACCGAAGCGTTGTCGGGTGACTGCAGTGCGGAGGCACAGCAGCAGGCATTGCGTCTGCGCGTGCTGATCGAGTCGGCTGCCCCACCAGTCGTTGGCGCACTCGCTCCGGTCGCTGCCGATGTCGATGCGATGGTCGCTTCGGGCGCCGGCGATCCAAGCGCTGCGCCGCCATTCGACCTCAGCATAGTTCCTGAGGACGTGAGGCTGGCGGCGTTCGCGCGCAGCAGACGCGATGGCGAGACCCTCTACGCTCTGCGCTACCAGCCCGAGGAGCAGTGCTTTTTCAAGGGTGAGGATCCGTTCCAGCTGGCACGCACAGTGCCGGGGCTTCTGTGGGGGCGTGCTCAGCTGCGCGAGCCGGTGGCACAGCCTGGGAAAGCGTTCGATTGTTACCGGTGCATCGTCGATTTCGAAATGCTCGTGGTCGGGCCAGCCGACGCGGTGCGGGACCATTTTCGCTACGTGCCCGAACAAGTCGCGTGCGTGGCCGTGCACGCGTTGGATCTGGTTGTCGTGCAGGGCGGCGACAGTGACGCGGGCGTTTGCGCCGAGTTTGCAACGCATGCCGCGCAGAGCCTGGAGCATGGCGAGCTCGACGCGTTGCGCGCCAGCGCACAGAGCATGGCCGAACTCTCGGCACCCGACGGCTGGCTGGGTTCGGCGCTGCGCTGGTTGCTGCTGCTGGTTGGTGAGGCACACGGTTCGCGCGCGGAAATCGGGGCGCTGCTGCAGGCCATCAGTGCGCGCCACGCGCCGCGTTGGCCGCAGCTTGGCGCCAACGCACCGACGGCGCCGACGGCTAGCGCGGCTGACCCGGAGCACGCCGCGAGCCCGGGGGCGGCAGCCGCCGCGTCGCCGCCGGTGCTGGGTCTCGAAGCGCATGCGTTGGACATCCTGCGTACCCAGCAGCAAATCCTCGACTTGCCAGACGACGTGCCCTGGCTGAACGGCCGCCTGGCCGCCTGCGCCGCGGTGCTGGCCAGCTTCAGCGCGGACGCGCAGGGGCTGCAGCAGGCGTTGCAGATGGCGCAGCGCGACGGCAGCGCTGCCGCGTTGCGCGACTGGGCGCGTGCAAGCGGTGTGCTGCAACTCCTGGCGGGCAGCGGAGCGGTCGGATCGGCCCAGGTGGCGGCCCCGTCCGTCCAGACCCCGGTCGCCGACGGCAGCCCGGACACCCGCTTCGGGCGTCGTGCCGAGGACGCGCCGACCAGCAAGGTACTCAAGGTCGAGCAGGGCAAGGTCGATTACCTGATGAACCTGATCGGTGAAATGGTGGTGGCGAAGAACGCGTTGCCGTACCTCGCCGACCGCGCTGAGCGCCAGGGCAGCGGCCGTGATCTTGCACGGGAAATCAAGGCCCAGTACGCGGTGATCAACCGCATTGCCGAGGAAATGCAAGACGCGATCATGCAGGTGCGCATGATGCCGGTGTCGGTGATTTTCCAGCGCTTTCCACGGCTGGTGCGCGACATTGCCCACAAGCTCGGCAAAGAGATCAACCTTCAGCTCGACGGCGAGCAGACCGAGGCCGACAAGAACGTGGTCGAGGCCCTGGCCGATCCGCTGATCCATCTGGTGCGCAACAGCCTGGACCACGGCATCGAGGATCCGCAGCAAAGACGCGCAGCTGGCAAGCCGGAGGCCGGTACAGTACGCATCGTGGCGACGCAGGAGTCGGACCGGGTGCTGATCGAGGTCAGCGACGATGGCCGTGGCATCGACCCCGAACGTGTCAAGCGCAAGGCCTACGAGAAAGGGCTGATCGACGAGGCAGCGCTGGCCAGGTTGAGCGATCGGGAAGCGGTCAATCTGGTGTTCGCGGCCGGCTTTTCGACCGCCGAGCAGGTCAGCGACCTGTCCGGGCGCGGCGTCGGCATGGACGTTGTGCGCAGTGCGATGGAGCGCGTAGGCGGCAGCGTGGAGCTGCGCAGCACGCTTGGCCAGGGCAGCACCGTCCGGCTGTCGCTGCCGTTGTCGATGGCCGTCTCGCACGTCATGATCATCGAAGCCGACGGACAGATCTTCGGCGTGCCGATGGACGCGGTCGAGGAAACGGTTCGCGTGCCACGGGGCAGGCTGAAGCCGGTGAAGTCGCGCCTGACGACTGTGCTGCGAGAGCGCATCGTGCCGCTTTACGCACTCAACGCCGTGCTCGGACTGGACACTCAACCCAAGCTCAACGACGATGACGAATACGCGGCGCTGATCCTGCGTTTAGGCGACGACGCCGTCGGCATGCTGGTTGATGGCTTCAGGGGCGTCAGCGACGTGATCCTGAAGCCGTTGCCGGGTGAACTCGGCAAGATCGGCATGTACGCCGGCTCAGCGCTGCTCGGCGATGGCTCGGTGCTGATGGTGCTGAACCCGAAGGAGATGTTCCGATGAGCATCGAATACAAGCGCGGCACGGCCTATATGCGCGAGGCGATCACCGTCGAGGATGCCGAGGCCCTGCTCGAATGGCTGCAGGCGCGAAAGCGACCCAAGGTCGATCTTACGGAGTGCACCTATCTGCACTGCGCCGATCTGCTGGTGCTGCTGGCGCTGCGCCCGACCATTGTGGCGATGCCACGCGATGCCGGGCTGGCCGCCTGGCTGGCGCCGTCGCTGGCAGCGCATTGATTGAAGCCCCCAGGAGTATGAACCGTGTCCAAATCGATACTCGTCGTCGACGATTCGTCCGTCATGTTGATGAGCCTGAAAGAGACGCTGGAACTGGCCGGCTTCCAGGTGCAGACCGCTGCGGATGGCCTGCTGGCGTTACAGGCCCTGCAAGGCGGCCTGCGCCCCGATCTCGTGATCACCGACATCAACATGCCGAACATGGATGGATTGGAGCTGATCAAGAACGCGCGCACCATCCTGCGATTCACGCCGATCCTCGCACTGACCACGGAGAGCCAGGCTGCCAAGCGTGACGAGGCTAAGCGCCTGGGCGCGACCGGCTGGCTGGTCAAGCCGGTCGCCGGTCCCGACCTGGTGCGGGTGGTGCGGCAAGTCGTGCCGGGAGCCTGACATGAACGCCGCGGAGAACTGGCGCGCTGCACTGCGCGTCGAACTCGACCAGTTTCCACAATTTATCGAGCTGCTCAGGCATCACCTGGACGACGCCAACCAGAGCACCGAAGCGGGTGCGCTGGAAATCGTCCAGGCGCTGAGCCGGCTGCGTCAGGCGGGCTCCACGATGCTGGGGCAGCTCGACGAGCAGCACGAGCGCGCGATGCACGTCGGCGACGAGCAAGCGCAGCGCATGGCGCACAACGAGGAATCGGTCAACCGGCTCATCGCCTACGCCGCGCGCCGAATGGCACAGGTCGTTGACGAGTCCGAACGCATCGAGCGCACGATCGACAGCGTGCGCCAACTGGGGTCGTTCACCGGACGCATCCTGACGATTGCCAAGCAGACCAACATGCTGGCGTTGAACGCTGCGATCGAGGCTGCGCGAGCTGGCCAGGCTGGGCGCGGTTTCGCAGTTGTCGCTGACGAGGTACGTAAGCTCGCCGTCGAGACCGCTGATGTAACCCGGGAGATTGATGGCAAGATCCGCGGCATCGCCCACCGTGTGGCCGAGGATCTTCAGGGCCTTGCTCAGGTCAGCCGCAGTGAGGAAGAGGACAAGGTGCTGCACGACGTGGCTGCTGACCTCGAAGGGATGAATCGTGAGTTCAACAACCTCAGCCGGTATTTTCATGAAGTCACTGTGCGTTCGCGTGAAATGGCGCAAAACCTGCATGACGGCATCGCCGAGGTGATGGGCAGCCTGCAGTACCAGGACGTGTCACGCCAGCAGATCGACCAGGTTAAGAAAGGGCTCGACGAGGTTCGCGGTTTTGTCGCCGCGCTGGGCCAAACGTGCGACCCGGGCGCCGACGTTCGCCTGCCCGAGGTGCAGGCCAGTTTGGCCGCGCTACGCCAGGGCTATGTGATGCAGTCCCAGCACGATCGCCACGATCAGACGCTGGGCGCACAAGGCGCCGCCGGCGGCGACGATGCGCGCCCGGCCATCGAGCTGTTCTGACCATGCAGGTCGTCGCGGTGGCGAATCGCAAAGGAGGCACTGGCAAGACCACGGTGTGCGTGAACCTGGCCAGCGAGCTTGCTGCGTGCGGCCAGCGCGTGCTAGTTGTCGATCTCGATACCCAGGGCCATTGCGCCATTGGCCTGGGCGCAGGGCGCGCCGCGCCCGGCACGCCAGGCGTGCACCAAGTCCTCGCCGATGGCGCGCCAGGAATAGACGCGGTGATTCGCGCCAGCTCAGTGCCGGGGGTCTGGCTGGCGCCGGCAGATACTCATTTTGAACATGGCCGCGTGCACGCGGCTGGTGACGCGTTGCGCGCTGCGCTGACCGGCCCCGGCATGGCCGAACAATTCGACGTGGTGCTGATTGATACGCCCCCTTCGCTCGACGCCTTGCTGATCGCCGCGCTGAGCGCAGCTGATCGCCTGCTGGTGCCATTTGTGCCACACCCGTTGTCGTTCGACGGCGTGCGCCAGCTTGCGCGGCTGGTTTTCGCCGTGGTTTCACGCCGCAACCCCGGGCTCAGGATTCTCGGCTTCGTTCCAGTGATGGCGGCAAGCCACGTGCGTCAGCATCGCGCGCTGCAGGCGCAGGTTGGACAGGATTTCGGCGCGGCTAGGTTGTTACCACCAGTGCGCATGGATATCCGTCTGGCCGAAGCGTTCGGCGCTGGCCTCCCGGTCCGTCTGTACGCACCGAGCAGTCGCGCCGCAGATGACTTTACCGGCCTGGCTACCGAAGTACTTCGCCGACTCGGCGTCGCGGACGCACATGTGCCGGGCTGAACGAAAAGAGCGGTTGTCCCGCAACCGATTTGCGCAGAAGATGCCCCCATGCCTGCACATTGACTAGGAGATTCTGGTTGTCCTCGTTCATTGACTCAACCCAGGTACGCGCATACGGCGTCGATGACATCGATGCCGATCATGCGGACATCAAGGCCATTGCCAATCGCCTGTTCGACGGTATCCAGCAACACCGCGCGGCGCAGACGCTCGGTTCCTTGCTGGGCGAGTTGGTCGACTGTTGCGAGCGTCATTTCCAGCGAGAAGAGTCGTATTTAAGCGCTCTGCGCGACGCGAAGGCAGCGGCGGCGCACAAGGCCGATCATGACATCTTGCGCAAACGCCTGGAGTCGATCCAGACGGCTTTCGCGGAGCAGCCAGCAGCTTCGGACACGCTGCTGACACTTGCCGTGATGCGCGATTACCTGCTGCAACACATCAAGACCTTCGATGCTGCGTTGGCGGGGTGCATCATTCGCGCAAAGGCTGGGAGTGGTATCGGCAATCAGCCGTAATGGAACACCGTGTTGATCGAGGTCTCGCTGTAGCTGTTGGCCCCTCGCATCCAACTTCCTTTCAACTCCCGCGTCGTCAGCCTGTGCAGGCACCGATAGGTTCCAGGATAGAAGCCGCTATGAGCCGTGATGCTTTGCGCCGCGTCGCCGTTGTCGATGACGACCCATTCATGGTCAAGATCATGGCCAGCCTCATCAGAAGGGTCGGGGCCTACTCCGTACAAGGATTCGAGAGCGCGGCAATCGCTTGCGACGCAGTCACCGCGGCCGGTGCAGGTTTTGATGTCGTGGTTCTGGATCTGAATATGCCAGGAATGGATGGCATCGAGTTCTTGCACCGACTGGCTCAAGCGCGGTGCAACTCAGCTCTGATTCTGTTCAGCGGCGAGGCGGATGAGCTACTACGAAGCACAGAGCGCTTGGCGATCGACCAGGGGCTAAAGGTGCTGGGGCATGTGACTAAGCCACCGCAACTAGACGTGTTGGAGGCTTTGTTGCGTGGCCTCGACGAGGAGCATATTGTCGCCTCGATCGCTGACGGACATTTCGGTCCTGCTGAACTGCTGCGCGCGATTGCTGACGGAGAGATCGTCAGCTTGTACAAGCCAGTTATAGACTTGCGCACGGGGAACATCGCCGTCGCGGACACTCGGCTGAGGTGGATCCATCCGCGCTATGGCCCACTAGGACCGAGCGCTTTCATGCACGTAGCGCACAACGCAGGCATGAGTGTGTTGCTGGCTCGTGAGTCAGTTGCAATGGCGTTGGCTGCGCAACAGTGCTGGCGCGAGCTCGGATGCACGCTTCGAGTGGCCATACGGGTTAGCGGCCAGGCGTTGGCGGAAGGCGACCTCGCCGACTTTGTGTTTGACTGTGCGAGCCGACACGGCGCGCAACCCGAGTCGGTGGTCTTGCGGTTGCGCACCGCGGATGTTGTCAGCCCGGCGCCACCCGTGGCCAAGACGCTCGCTCGTTTGCGGCTCCACCGCTTTGAACTCGCACTAGACGATTTCGGGACAGGCGCAATGCCGCTGCTTCAATTGGCCGATCTCGGCGTCGCAGCGCTTCGGATTGCACCGAAGCTAATCGAACGCGCCCGCGATGGCGATGCCGGACTTAGGGCGTTGGAAGTCTGCGCGGACGTGGCTGCACGATTGCAGGCACGCGCTGTAGCCGGCGGCGTCAGTTCGCAGGCGGATTGGGAGCGGTGCAGGCGCGCTGGATTGCAATTCGGTGATGGGCCGTACATCTCGGAACCGCTTGCGGTTCACGAACTGTGCGACCGGCTTTCCCATGGCCGAGCGAGTCGCTGCGATGTGCCCAGCCAAACCGGTCGCACGTAGGTTCGAGATGATTTCGTCTCTATTCCATTTTTTCGCGATTCGATGGTTGTGCTCCGTCCCCACTGAGGAAAAGCTTAAGCAGCACTTGCGGCCGTGTCTTGCAACCACTGCGCGGTCGGCGCACATCATGCTTCGGTGTCGGCGTATTGGCGAGAACTTGCTAGGCACGATCCAGTTGGCGTGCTTTCGCGCTGCCGGACCACAGATCGTCAGCGCCTTGCACGAGCGCATCCCGAGTAATGCGCTGGAGATCAATGGCGGCGGCCTAAATTGCTCGGACGTGATCGCTGAGGTACTGAGCGGCCACGCCGATCTGGGCATTGACAGCTGGTACGAGGTCACAGTTCAAGGTCTGCCCGCGTCACATCGCCAAATTCAAACTCCTTGCGGCTAAGCCACAGATCGAGCTGCTCTGCGGATCCAATTAACGTGAGGCTCAGAGGTTCTCGCGCCGCAAATGCACGGGTAAGTCGCAACTCGAGCAAGGCTTCGGGGGTCATGCTGAGTCGAAGCTCTAATGCAGTGCACTTCAACACTGCACAAGCGCGCTTGTGCAGTGCAATCACTGCTTCCCGCCGCTCTTTCTGTCGCAAGTTCACGAGATCCGCCGCAAGATACCAAAAAAGAAATTCTTTTAATGCAAGCCAACATATCACACAGAAGCTCCAGGCGACAAACTTAACCCCTCGGTCCTTGATCTGGCGCGGCAACCACCCCTCAAATTCGAACACGGAGCAGCTAGGTGGCGTGGGCGGCACCCTGGTGCAACTACTCCTGAAATTTGGTCGAAGTGAACTGAACTCGACCACGCAAGCAACTTTCAAGCTGCCGCCGGTGCTGCCGAAACGACTGCGTCGAACCTGATGCCGGTGATCCTGCAAACCATCACCACCGCGGGCCAAGCGGCTTCTCCGCAAGCTGCCGCCGCGATTTTCGCCGCGGAAATTGTGGTCGCGCTGATCAAGGCAAACCAGGCCGGCGCATCCGATTTGCTTGCGATGTACCAGGCCTTGGGCCCGCAAATTGCCGCGCAGGAAGCCCAGATCGACGCCGCCGCGGCGAAAGCAGCCGGGGCCTAAATCCTGGCCTCGCAGGGCCCTTTGCGGGGCCCTTCCTATTTCCTAGGGATTAGTCATTACCCGTGATAGTTCCTATTCCCTAGGATTTATATAGGCCGGATCGACCGGATTTGAGCGTGCTTTTTCCCGGGGGTTTTGCTCCTGCGACACGGTTGGGGCGGGTAGTCCTTAGGGCTTAATTTATCATTATCGTCGGGCAGGTGTGCCTTCGTAGCCTGCATTTTTGGCCATGCAGCCTGGCTGCGCGCTGTCGTGCACGTATTTTCTATTCCCTAGGGTCTATTTTGTTCCTAGGGAGTAGAAATTTCAATTCTCGCGCGTGAATGCAGGTGTGTACCTAGTAACTCATAAGCACACGCACACGAGCACATCATGCAAGACACCATCGACCAGCAAACACCGCAACCGCGCAAGGGCCTGGTGGCCGCCGCGTACACGCACGCTATCGCGGCCGATGCGCTCGAGCGCATCAACGCAGAGCTTGTATCCGTCGCTGCGCAAATCGCCGAAGCAAACCCAGCGACGTCGCTGCGTCCGCAAAAGATGCGCCGCGACAACCGCAAGCTCGCGGGCTCCGCAGCAGCAGCGCGCATTCTTGGACGTACAGAGCAGCCGACTTCCGCGCTTCGACTGCGGCTCAATGCCTGCGGGGCGCCAACGTGCACGGGTTGCCCACACCCGCATTTTGGGGTGTGGCGTGCTTACAGCGTCGGCGGTGAGATCAAGAAGGGCATGTCGGAAGTAAAAACCTCGGTGCAGTTGCTTGCGTACGCGCGGCACGCCGCCGACCCAGAGCGCACGACTGCGCTGGTTACCAAAGCACTGGCACTCATTGCCCGGCGCGACAACCTAGTGCAAGCGTTCCAACAACTTGGCCGTGTTGCCCGAGCAAACGCGAAGGCCTGAGCCCTCAAGGCCACTGCGGTCCCTCGCTGCGCTCAGGGTTTTCACAAGCGCTTCAAGCTCGGCAAAAGCTGGCTATATGCGCAGCTTCGGGACCGCGCAACCCCTGGCCGGTCTGTTTCCCGATTCGTTTGCCGGGGTTGCTCACGCATTAGCCCCGCTGCGCGTGCACGCACGCGACCACGACTTCGCGCTTCAACTCACGCTGCACCCGCACGCGCACAAGCGCCCGCACTGACGGTTTCTCCGTCACCACCTCCACCTCCCCAGCTCGCCGCGAGCGGGCTTTTTTGCGTCCGACTCAAGCACGGAAACGACCTCGTCCCGGATGTGCCGCGCCTGTGGGGCGACTGGCAGCACCCCGCGGACTTGATCGCGTTCCCGGCCGCGGCGCACGACTACCTGAACGTCGACGACCACTTGCGTGACCCCGGCATCATCCGCGACGCCGCGGGGCTCAAGCTCAACGCGTGATGTGCAGCACCTGACGGGCCAGCCGGCCGAGCGAGATCAGCGGCGCGAAAAAGCCGCGCGGGGTCTCGCGCGCGCCGCGCGCGAAGCCGCGGCAGAAGGTTTTGAGGTGGGTCATAGTAGCCTTGATAGTAGTCCTGCCCGGTGTGTGCCGAGGTGTGCGTTTTTCTGCTGCACACCAGGCATTTCAAGCACTTGATGCACTCCATGCGCGGTGCCAAGTAATTGAAAACACGAGAATTCTGTGTCTTGAGGGTGGGCCAAAATGGGACTCGAAATCCGGTATACGGTAACTCCGTATCGTGGGTTCGAATCCCACCCTTTCCGCCAGAGAATCAAGAACAAAGGACGCTGCGGCGTCCTTTGTTTTTGGCGATTTGCTGGCGTGTGGTGTGGAAAATCTTGGCTTTGCCCCCGGGCATTCCACACCGTGCCACACCTCCAACTCCAGTACGGC
>DAHWJK010000151.1:0-15978 GCA_027344185.1 Thiobacillus sp. | reverse complement strand
CTCGAGTTCGAGGGCCGCAGCTACCGCCTCAAGGAGGCCGCCGCGCGCATCGCCGTCACCGCCGATGCCTCATAATCCCCTCGTCCTGCATGGAGGAGTTTGACTGGCCATAAGTGGGGGAATTTGAAGTGGCCATCGGGGGCATCACCGGTTGATTGCGATGAATTCGATGGGCGGTTATGTGCTGTACGTTTCCGCGTGCGGCTCGATAGAGGATGCCAGTGCGGCGGCACCCGCGCTCCTGGGCATGGGGGCGAGCGAGCTCCAGGGGCAACTGGTGCTCAATCGCTTCGACGGACCGTCGCGCGAGCGTCTACGTGCGTTGTGGCTGCAACGGGAAACCTCGGGAGCCGAGCCCGCTGTGCACGGCTGGCGCCAGGACCTGAGGGTTTTGCGCGCGGACGGCAGCTGGGTTCCGACCTGCGCCTCGGCACGCGCATGCGAGGAGGGCGAGCTGGGCTGGGTCGCACTGGAACTCAGTCCCTTGGTGAGCAAACCGTTGCGCGACAACGTGCAGGTGCCGGAGTCGTTGCATGACGCACTAACAGGTCTTCCCAACCGACGAGGGGCGCGGGAAATCATCGACGCGGTCGTGGCCATGGGGGCGCACGACGGGCAGAGCGTGTCCGTGGCCTGCATCGACATTGACAACTTCCGAAGCGTCAACGAGGGCTACGGGCACGACGTGGCCGAGAGCGTTCTACGCAGCGTGGCCGAGCGGCTGCGCCAGCGTACGCTAGGTTTTGCCAAGGTTTGTCGTACGGCAGGTGACGAGTTCCTGGTGATTCGTCGAGGCGTCCATTGCGCAGAGGACATGCGCAGCGCCATTCCTCGGCTGATGAGCTGTTTGCAGGACCCCATCGAGGTGGATGGTCAGACGCTCATCGTGACAGCTTCCATAGGCATTGCTACTCACGCTTGCCAGGGGGCCAGCTTCGACGCCATCATGCAGCGGGCCAGCCTCGCCATGAGCCGCGCCAAGCGTTTGGGGCGCAACACTTGGTACTTCGCGACGGACGAGGGGCTTCCGAGCCTGCAGCACCAAGCGGTGAAGACCCGGCTCTATCGGGCCATCGAGCGCGGCAGCCTCGCGCTGCACTACCAACCTGTCGTGGACCTGAGAACCGGCGCGGTTCGCTCCTTCGAGGCGCTCATGCGTTGGACCGACGAGCAGCTGGGTTCGGTCAGCCCTGCCGTGTTCATTCCGGTGGCCGAAGAGTCGGGCCTGATGGCGGCGCTGGGTGCGTGGACCCTGCAACAGGCCTGTCGTCAGTCCTTGCAATGGCAGCGCGACCTGGGGCTGCAGCGCCCGATTGCGGTGAATATCTCGGCCCTGCAGCTGCAGCGAGGCGAGTTCGAATTCGAACTGCGCCGCCTTCTGGAAGAAGAGTGCTTGCGACCGGAGATGCTGGAGCTCGAGGTCACCGAGTCTGCGCTGATTCACGACGCCGCGCACCTGGCAGACATGAGCCGCCGGCTGCAGGCGTTGGGGGTGGGTGTGGCCATCGACGACTTTGGAACTGGGTACTCCAACCTGCTGTACCTCAAGCACTTCCACCCGTCCAAAATCAAAATCGACCGCAGTTTCGTGCACAATCTGGTGAACGAGCGCGAAGACCGTGCGATTGTGCGGGCGGTCGTGGACATGTCGCACGCAATAGGGGCTCGTGTCGTTGCTGAGGGTGTGGAGTGCGCCGAGGTGCTCGAGGTGCTGCAAGAGCTCGGCTGCGACGAGGCTCAGGGCTACCTCTTCGCGCGCCCAGCCAGCGCCGCCAAAGCTGGCGAGTGGTGGACGCGACAGGCTGAGCGCCCGACACTCCCATCTGCCGCCTGAGCCCGCGCCGTCGGACGGCGGCGTCTCAGGCGATATCGGCGAAGAAGCGCAGTTGATTACGCCCAGCGCCCTTGGCGGCATACATGGCCTCGTCGGCACGGCGAAGCAAGATGGGCACGCTGTCGCCCTCGGCGGGGCACAGCGCAATGCCCAGACTGGCAGAAATGGCGACGACGGAGCCATCGTCCAGGGAAATCGGTGCTCGTAAGCGCTCGAGCAGACGCTGCAGGGCATCGCGCACCACCACCGTGTCCGACAAGTGAGTCAGCACGACGACGAACTCGTCGCCGCCGAGACGAGCCACGATGTCGTTGCCACGCACACTCTCCAGCAGGCGTTCACCAACGACCGCCAGCACCGCATCCCCGGCCTCGTGGCCATGGGTGTCATTGATGGGCTTGAATCCGTCGAGGTCGAGAAAGCAGACTGCGAGCTCGTTGCCCAGGCGCCGACGCGTGGACAGTTCGCGCTCCAGCAACTGCAGCAGCAAGATGCGATTAGGCAGCCCCGTGAGCGCGTCGTGGTAGGCGATGTCCGCGATGCGCCGCTCGTTGGCTTTGAGTGCCGAAATATCGAGCATCATCCACAGCGACTCTTGGCGCTCCTCCGACAGCAGGGAGCCGCTGATATCTACCCAAATCGTCTCTCCTGACTTCTTGACGAGGCGACTTTGCGTCCGAAACGTGCCGCGGCCCTGCAAAATGCCATATGCCTCTCTGCCGAGCGTCAGGTATGCCTCGCCGTCCGGGTACAAGATGCGCGAGGACTTGCCAAGGAGCTCCCCCGGGGCGTAGCCGAACATGTGTTCGAAGGCGGGATTGGTCCAAACGGTCTCGCGTTGCCGCACCTTGATGATGCCGACCAGGTCGTTGTGCAGCATGGCCCGTTGTTCACGCACGACGTCCTCCAGACCTCGCTTGGCGTTGAGCAGCTCGGTGAGGTTCATCATGACGGAGCGCGTGTGCAAGAAGCGCCCTTGGTCATCGCGTACGGCGGTCGCTTGGATGCGGACATGCCGCATCGCTCCGCTGGTGCTGAGCAAGTCCAGCTCATAGGGCGTGGAAAAATCCTCCTCGATGAGTTGGCGCAAATGGTTGTCGAAGACTCTCTGGCTGTCGGGTATGGCGAAATCTCGCGGGCTCTTGCCCTGGAGCAGTTCGGCGGCTTCGCAGCCCAGAATTTCCTCCACGGCCTGATTCACGCGCAGGAAGTGGCCTTGCTCGTCGAGCGAGTAATAGCCGACCGGAGCGTTCTCATAGAGGTCCCGTAGGCTGGACTCGGCCTGGCGAAGCTGCTCCTCCAACTCCTTGCGGTCGGTCACGTCGCGTCCCACGCCCTGGACTTCCACCCATCGGCCGGACGCGTCCAAGAACGCGCGGTCGACGAACTCCATCCAGTGCCACTTGCCCTCGACGTCGCGTACCCGACAGTCGAAGCGAACATGGGCCTGCGACAGGCTTAGCGAGGCCAGGCGCTCTAGGACCTTTGGAAGGTCTTCGGGATGTACCGCAGTCCTCCAGCTTCCGCGTTCTCCAACGTGAGCGGCGGCGCCGAAGAGGCGTCGTGCTACCTCGTTGGCGACCAGGACGGCGCCCTCAGCATCGAATCGAACCACCACGTCCGAGTGGTCGTCCACCATGGCCTTCCAGCGCGCGTCGCTCAGTTCAGCCCGTCCAAGCGCCTCCGAGAGCCTGGCGTTGGCGTTCTGCAGCGTGCGCATGACCAGCGCAATGACCAAGGAGGAGCCCACGAACGACAGTGTGGTCAGCGTGGATGTCGGCGTGATGCTCCATGACCAAAATGGTGGATAGAAGATGTAGAAGCCGCTGGCCGCGCTCAATAGCAGCACCCATAGACCTGGTCCCGTACCGCACAGGTAGAACACCAGCACCATGGCCGGATAGAAAGTCAGAAATCCGGCGCGTGCCTCCACCGGGAGTGCGACAAGGCGCAGCGCGAGGGCGGCGAGGAAGATGGCCGTTGCCGTCCCGTAGCGCGTCAGCGCCGGGCGGCTGTGCAGGGTCAGGCGTCGCAGGGGCATGGCTTGCTGGCATCGAGCGAATCGGTAGTCGCACGCGAGGAATGCGGATGCACCGGGGTGAAATCGAGCGTACTCGAACCGCCCAGCGAACGCATCTTGAAGCTGAAGGCTTCGGCTGCGAAGCTGTGTTTTTCGGCTTTGAGGGAGCAAGCCAGACCCAACGCCGAGCCCAGCGCGAGTACGGACAGTCCGCTGAGCCGATGCCCGACCGTGCAACCCAGGCCGAGCACGGCGCCGGCTCCGGTCATCAGGGCGCCCAGCAGGCGCAGCGCCACCTGGCGCGGGGCCCGGGGCAACTGCGCGCGGAACTCACCACGCGCGGCGGCGGAAACCGCCCTGCCGAGGAAGGTACCGAGCACCAGCACCACACCGAAGGTGAAGGTCTACGCATAGGCATGCATGGCGAAATGCGCCAGATCGCTCAAGGGGCCGGCGAAACTGAAGGATTGCACACCCATGCCGTCCGGATGCTGGCTCATGAACGCGGCGTCATTCGTCGCGCGTGTTCCTATCGGGCCGACAGTCAGCCAGTCGCCAGCGGCGACCATCACCCCGATCAGCGCCGCGCCGACCCAGGGCGTGCGCCAGCCGACGCCCGGGCAATGCGCGAGCGGCCAGCACCAGCACCAGCGCGCCCAATGCAAAGCCGAGCAGCACTCGGGCCGGCCAGCCGTGCAGGCCCAGCAGCGAATCGAGTCTCTGGCTCTGCCACCCCCAGCGGCCCAGGTCTAGGGCGAGCCGCACGATCCACGGGGCGATCCAGTCGTTGAACACAAAGCCGCTGGTCATTGCGAAGGCAGCGATGCTCATCTCGCCCAGCGACAGCAGGGCCTGCACACTGCCTTGCGCGCTGAGCACGAGCGTGCGCAGCGGGCAGTCGCGCGCCAGCACCATGCCCGAGCCGAACAGCAAGCCACCGAGCACGTAGCGCCCCCAGGGAAGCTGCTGCGACAGATACGGTGGGTTCGAGGGCTGCAGCCCCTGGTGCAGCAGCCATTGCAGCCCCGCTACGGCGAGCAGCGCGAAGCTGGCCGCGGCGAAGTAGGCGGCCAGGCGCTGCGGCCGCCCCTCCAGCACGGCCTCCCGCAGTCCCCCCTTGTGGACAGAACTGCGATGCCTGCGCAGCGCCGCCGAGCACCAGCGAGACGAGGAAGCCGCCCGCGGGCAGTTGCGTGATCGAATTCAAGGGCGTGGCTCCTGCGGTGGGCGGCCCGGATGCGTCTCCTGCGCGCGCAGCAGCACCCACAGGCCGGAGGCCAGCAGCCACGCCGCGCTGACCCAGAAGGCCGGCTCGATGGCGCCGCGTGCCTGCGCCACCAGCCCGAGCACCAGCGCGCCGATGGCGTAACCGGTGTCGCGCCAGTAGCGGTAGGTGCCCAGCGCCGAGCTGCGCCAGCTCGGGTGGGCGATGTCGGCCACCGAGGCGATCAGGTTCGGGTAGAGCAGCGCCATGCCCACGCCCATGACCACGGCGCTGGCCAGCCAGGCCGCGAAGCCGCGCACCAGCACCGCGCAGGCCACGCCGGCGCCGAGCAGCCACAGTCCGGCCACCACCGGGCGCTTGCGCCCGATGCGGTCCGACAGCGGCCCGGTCCACAGTTGCGACGCGCCCCAGCTCAGCCCGTACACCCCGGTGACCCAGCCGACCTGCACCAGGCCCAGCCCGTGGCCGTGCAGGTACAGCGGGAACAGCACCCACAGCAGCGTGTCGGCGACCTTGTTGGCGACGCCAGCCTGGCACAGCGCCGAGAAGGTGGGGTGCCCGAAGGACACGTAGGCGAACACCTGGCGCGAAGTGGGGTGCTCGGCCAGGCCGTCGGCGAAGCGCGGTCGCGGGCCCGTGTGCGTGCCGCTGGCATGGCGATGGCGCTCGGCCCGCGCCCAGGGCAAGGTCTCGCGCACGAACACCAGCGCGGTCAGCAAGGCGATGGCAATCACCACGCTGGCGAAGCCCAGCAAGGCCTCGCGCGGCCCGACCAGCTGGGCCAGCCACGCGGTGGCCAGCCCCGCCAGGCCGACCGCGGCGTAGCCGGCGAACTCGTTGATTCCGGTGGCCAGCCCGCGCTGCTCGGCGCGCGTGATGTCCACCTTGCTGGTGACGGTCATGCTCCACGCGAATCCCTGGTTGATCCCCAGGAACAGGTTGGCGGCGACGATCCACCACCACGAGTGCGCGAAATAGATCAGCAGCGGGATCGGGATCGCGGCCAGCCAGCCCAGCACCAGCACGGTCTTGCGCCCGATGCGCTCGGACAGCCGCCCTGCGACGAAGTTCAGCGCGCCCTTGACCAGCCCGAACGAGATGACGAAGGACAGCAGGTACAGGAAGGAGGTCTTCGGCACGCCGAAGTCGCGCGCCGCGACCACCGGCAGCACCGTGCGCTCCATGCCGATGACCAGTCCGACGAAGAACACCTGTACCGCCTGCCACACGAACTGCTGCAGGTTGGCGCGAATGCCCTGCGGGTGCGCGTCGTGCGGCGGCCCGGCCGCAGGGGTCGCGGAGTTCATGCCGAGACGTTCGCGGCGACGATGCGCTCCATGTCCGCCGGGCGCGCCGGGATCTCGGCGCACAGCTGATCGACGAAGGCCTCGCGCGACAGCCCGAGCATCGGGTTGAAGCGTTTCTCGAAGGCCAGGGTCGACGCCGGCTTGCCCGACAGCCCGGCACCGCAGGCGCTGCCCGCCTGGTGCCCGGGGTAGATCTCCAGCTCGGCGGGAAGGCTCAGCAGCCGGTCGTGCAGCGAGGCGTGCAGGGTGCCCGCCATCTCGCGCTCGCGCCCGGCCAGGTCCGGGCGACCGACGGCGCCGACGAACAGCGTGTCGCCGGTGAGCACGAACCACGGCGCGTCGCCGCGCCGCTTGTCGGTGACCAGCAGGCACATGCTGTCGGGCGTGTGCCCGGGAGTGTGCAGCACGCGTACGGTGACATTGCCGACGCCGATGATCTGCTCGTCGCGCAGCGCCTCGAACTCGAAGTGCACGAGCTCGCGAGCCGCCTCGTGCAGGCAGTACGGCGCGCCGACCATGCGCGCCAGGCTCCTGCCACCGCTGAGGTGGTCGGCGTGCACGTGGGTGTCGATCACGTGGGTGATCCGCGCACCCGCCTGGCGCGCCTGTTCGACGAACCAGTCCTCGTCGCCTGCGACCACGTCGACCGCGACGGCCTTGCCGAGGCCGGCGCAGCCGAACAGGTACGACAGGCTGGCGTCACGGGTGGGAAGTTGTTTGAAGAACATGATGGGGACTCGACCCTGTGGGATGGTTCAGAACACCAGGACCTTCTCGGCTTCGCATGTCCAGCGTCCGAGTTCAACCATCGTCGAGCGCCTGCAATCCGCCAGGAGCTCGTCATCTCGCAGCCCGCGGGCATCCAGGCAGGTTCCACACAAGGCGACCTCGCCACGCTGCGTGACCTTGTGGAGCATGGTCTGGACGTTGTAGCAGCCCGTGGGAACCTTTTGTCCGGCCTTGGCTGACAGCACGGCGTCGCCCATGAGGAAAAGGCGCACGCGCTGCTCCGGCTGCGCTGACAGCGTGACGGCAAGGCGCAGCGCGTTGTAGGTTCGCTCGCTGCCGTATGGAGCTTCGTTGAGAATGAACAAGACGTCTGCCATGCTGCTCTCCCGGGTTCAGACCGCCGCGCAGTCCACGGACATCCCGGCAGCACGCCACTCGGGCACTCCCGCCATGGACTTGCGAGCTTGAAAGCCCTGGCTCTTCAGCAGGGCGACGGCAGAGTCCGACATCAGACAGAACGGGCCGCGGCAATAGGCAACGATGTCCTTGTCGAGGGGCAGTTCTCGAATTCGTGTCTGCAGTTCCTCCAGCGGAACCGAGCGCGCGCCGGGGATGTGCGCGGCACGAAACTCGGCCTCGGGGCGCACGTCGAGCAGCAGCACGTCGCCGGAGCGCACCTTGTCCAACAATGACTGAGCGGTCTCGGGCGTGAGTCGCTCGGGCTCGGCGACCAGGCGGGCCATGGCAAGCTGCAGCTCGGCCAGATGCGACTCGGCCAGCTCGCGCAGGCTCACCCACAAGTCCGACACATCGGGGCCGCTGAGCCGGTGGATGCGGTTCTTGCCATCGCGCCTCGCCTCCACCAATTGCGCATCGCGCAGCACGCGTAGGTGAGCGCTGGCCAGCTTGACGTCGATGTCAGCCCCTTGCGCCAGCGCTTCGACCGACTTCTCGCCCTGCGCCAGAAACTCCAGCAGTTCCAGGCGCTTGGGACTGGATAACGCCGCTCCGACGCGCGCAACCTGTACGTACAGATGGTTCTTGATTTCTCGGGATTTCATGGGAACAGTCTAACGAACGCGCGAATGTCATGATGATGGGTACTTTTCCAAGTATTTTGGAGGCTGCAGCTGTCCTACTCAAACGAGATCCCGGTCCATGCGACAGATCGCCATCAGGGAGCAGGAGAGGTCTGACAACGACGCACGAAGGGTGTTCGAGTTGCTGCTGCTCAAACTGGGGCTTCTGCTGGGCAGGACGGCCCGCCTCGGTAGTAGCACTTCAAGCTGCGCAGCACGACAGTTGCTTGATGTCTCTGCGGAAAGTCTGCGCGGCGAGCTTGAGCCCCTCGACCATGGTCAAGTAGGGGAACAGCTGGTCGGCTAGGTCCCGCGCCGTCATGCGAGCATGAATTGCCAGCGTCGCTGTCTGGATCAGCTCGCCAGCCTGCGGAGCGACCGCCTGCACGCCGAGCAGACGCTCGCTGCCCTGCTCGATGACCAGCTTGATGAAGCCGCGGGTATCGAAGTCGACGCACGCACGCGGCACGTTGTCGAGCGCGAGCGTTCGGCTGTCTGTCGGGATGCCGGCATGTTCCGCCGCCTGCTCGCTCAAGCCCACGGTAGCGACCTGCGGATCGGTGAACACCACGGCAGGCATTGCGCTCAGGTCGAGCTCGGTGTCGCCCCCGGTCATGTTGATGGCGGCGCGTGAGCCCGCAGCTGCCGCCACGTAGACGAATTGCGGTTGCGTGGTGCAGTCGCCCGCGGCGTAGATGTGTGGAGCGCTGGTGCGCATGCCGCGGTCGATTTCGATGGCCCCTTGCGGACCGACCTCGATCCCGGCTGCCTCGAGTCGGAGGCTGCGCGTATTGGGGGTACGGCCGGTGGACACCAGCAGCCGATCGACCCGCAGCTGGCCGGGACGGGTCGTCAACACGAACTGGTCGTCCACGTACGCGACGTGGCTGGCCTCTGTGTATTCCAGCACCTCGATGCCCTCGGCGCGAAACGCCGCCGTGAGTGCTTCGCCGATGGCCGGATCTTCGCGCGAGAGCAGGGTGTTGCGCGCCAGGATGGTGACCCGGGCGCCGAGACGGGCGAACGCTTGGGCCAATTCCACGGCCGCCACCGAAGCGCCGATGACGGCGAGGCGCCCGGGGACGGTGGCGCTCACCAGCGCCTCGGTCGACGTCCAGTACGGCGTGCCCGCGAGCCCGGGAATCGGCGGCACCGCGGCGCTCGCGCCGGTGGCGATCAGGCAGCGGTCGAATGGGATGACGCGCTCGCTTCCGCCGTGGAGTCGCACCGCGAGCGTGCGTGCGTCTTGGAAGCGTGCCTCGCCGCGCACCGCCGTGATGGCCGGTTGAGCGTCCAGAACGTCTTGGTACTTGGCCTTGCGCAGCGCCTCGACGAGAGCTTGTTGCTGGGCGAGCAGGCGCTCACGCAGGATCACGGGTGTTGTCGCCGCAATGCCGTCGTCGAACGGGCTCTCGCGGCGCAGGTGGGCGATGTGCGCGGCGCGGATCATGATCTTCGACGGAATGCAGCCGATGTTGACGCAGGTGCCGCCGAGGGTGCCGCGCTCGATCAGCGTCACCCGTGCGCCGCGCTCGACGGCCTTCAGCGCCGCCGCCATCGCAGCGCCGCCGCTGCCAATCACTGCCACGTGGGGGGCGGAGCCCGATCCACTGGAGTCGTCAGGGATGCAATGCGCGCAGTTTGACATGGGAGAGATGGGTTCGGGATGTTCGGGAATCAGCTTCGCGGCCTACTGGGTCGAGGGGGCTGGATGCTCTCAGCAGGCGCATGACAGAACCCTGCGAGCGCTGCCGAGCAGTCCCCAGGCCATCGCGGCGATCGCCAGCGCGTAGAGAGTGCCCTCATGCGTGGCGATCCATCCCTGGATGGGCACCCCGAAATGTCCGGCCGCGGGCAGCAGCGAGGCGATCGCGGTGATGGCCAGGGGAATGGCGGGTGTGCAGCACAGCAGCGAAGGTGCCAGGGCGAGGGCCGCTCCGAGCAGCGTGCCCGTGGGGTTGACCCGCCGCCCCTGCCTCAGTCCGTGCACGCCCAGCGTCACGGTCAGGGACAGCAGCGCGGACAGCGCCGAGGCGATGAGGAATTCGCCGAGGCTCAGAAAGCGCAGCGAGACGAGACCAAGCGATCCGCCCGTGCTGGTGGCGGGCAGCAGCGTGGCATAGAAGACGAGTGCAGCCAGGAACAACGAAAGCGTCCCGATCCGGGCGCGGCCGGATGCAAGAGCCAGCCCCAGGGCGTGCCGCAGCGTGTCCACCGATGAAGGCCAGGACATGTTCATGGACTGGGCTGGATGAAGGCTTCGATCTTGTCGAAGGTCGCCGACGGCGCCGAGGACACCAGGCGTACCTGGCCATCGGCGGCGATGACCTGATAGATGTCGACGAACTTGTGGGGGTTGTAGCGCTCGAACAGCGCCTGGCTGTCCTGCCCGAACACGAAGTGCGGGTCCTTCAGCAGGGCAGGGGCCGTCGACCGGGCGAAGTCGCGCATGCCCGGGCCCGGATAGCCGCCGTTCTTGTAGTCGCGCAGCACCAGCACCATCAGGTCCGAGCGGTCGATCTGCGCCTGGTGCTCGGCAAAAGTGCGCAGCCCCGCGGCGCAACTCGGGCACCACGTCGTGACCTGCCACACGATGAAGGGATGCGCCTTGTAGTCGTCCAAGTGCTGCACCTTGCCGCCCACGGTCGTGAAGGGCGCGTCCGGTGCGAGCCCGTCGAGCGTGGCCACGGGCGGCGTGGATCGTGCCGTGAGCGGGGCGCCGGCCATGGCGGAAAGCGCGCTGCCCGCCAGGAGGAACAACGCCGTGAGGCATGACTGGGCAATCTTGCTCGAGATCGGAGAAGAGGTCATGGGGTGAAGACTCCTTGCCGGGACGACACTGCGCGATAGGTGCAACAGGTGCTACCTTATTCCCGTAGTCAACTACGGAGTCAAGCGCTATGGAACAACCGCCAGAAAGACGCAGCATCGGTGCACTGGCCAAGGCTGCCGGGGTTCATGTGGAAACGATCCGCTTTTATCAGCTCAAGCGCTTGCTGCCCACGCCGGGCCGACCCGCCAGCGGAATCCGGCGTTACGGTTCTGCGGCCGTGGCGCGCGTTCGCTTCATCAAGGCGGCGCAGCGCTTGGGCTTCAGCCTGGAAGATGTCGCGCAGTTGTTGCGGCTCGACGATGGAACGCACTGCCGAGAAGCCGCCACGCTGGCCTCGGATCGGCTTGCTGATGTGCGTGCGCGCCTGCGGGATTTGCAGCGCATGGAATCGGCGCTGGCAGCGCTGGTCCAGGCGTGCGACACACGCCGAGGCAAGGTCTCCTGTCCGCTGATCGGCAGCCTGCAGCAACAGGTGGAGGCCTGAGCCCTCCGCATGTCCCGCCATGGCGAGTCGGCGTCACGGGAACGCAAGCGCCCGATCGCGCTCCGCGGCGTCCGTCGTCGCCACGGCTGACGCGGGGCCGGCTGACACGGGGCCATCTGCACGCCACACATCGTGTTCGTTGCGGGCGAGCAAACCGCGCACGCTCATCGGGCGACCGTCCGTCAGTCAGTCTTGACAACGCATCGCACGCGTTTAGGATACTGCCGATCCTATTCGCCCCTGTTTCCCGGACATTCATGCGAACACTGCGAGCCTACTCCCGCTACTGGGCGTTTGCCTGCGCATTGCTGTTTTTGCCGTGGATGCAACTGGCGATGGCGGGGCCATCGACCCGCCAAGGTTCATGCTGCGAAAGCATGGCCGGCATGGCGTCCATGGCGACGACCGCGCTGCACATGACGAAGCATGGGGCCACACGGGCGGCCGCCATGTCAGCGTGTCTGGCGATGTGCGCAGCGCCGAGCGCGTCGATTCCGAGTCGCCAAATCCAGGCGCGCATTCCGCGTTTCGCAAGCAGCGTGCCGCGCGTGGTGCCGCCGCTTCCGGCGGTCGTTGCACCCCGGACCTGGAGGCGCGTGTGTGACACGACCAAGCGGTCCATCCAACCTGCGTTTCTAGCGGCTCGTTTGCAAGTCTGATCCTTTCGGCAGTAGGCGCTCGCGGTACCCGCGGGCGCCATTCTGGATGCTGTTGCGCCTGCGTGGCTCGCAGCGCAACGCCTCATTGGCCGAAGAGGATCCCCATGTCCCTGATTTCACTTCCCTGTCGTGCGCGAGCACGACAGCCGCTGCTTGCGCGCACCGCACGAGCATCTTCCCGCCCGCTCGTGTGCTGCCTGCTCCTGCTCGCCGTCACGAGCGCTCCCGCTCGAGCAGCGCAGCTGACGCTCACCGCCGCCGAGACCCGTTTGGCGGCGGGCAATCCCGCTCTTGCTGGGACCGAACAGCGCATCCGCGCCCTGCAGCGGCAGGCCGACGCGGCGACCCGCCTGCCGGATCCCAAGGTATCCCTGGGCGCCAGCAACCTTCCAACCAACAATTTCTCCCTGACCCAGCAGGCCACGACGATGTTGAGCGTGGGGGTCAGCCAGGAGTTTCCGGCCTTCGGCAAGCTGGCGCTGCAAGGCCGAAGCCTGCAAGCCCAAGCCTCCGAGCAACGCTTTGGGCGTGAGGCCCAGCGTGCCGATCTCGTGCTTGCGCTTCGCCGCGCGTGGCTTGCCGCGGTGTACACGCGCAAAGCCGAGGCGATCGTGCGCGAGCAGCAGAGCCTGGCCGCGCAGAGCGAGCAAGCCGCCCTGGCATCCTATCGTTCGGCCAGGATCCCTCAGAGCGATGTATTGCGCGCCAAGCTCGCGCTCGAGGAACTGCGCAACGACCTCGATGTTCTGCGCGCAGACGAGAGTGCCCAGCTCGCGCGCATCGCACAGTTCCTCGGCGTGGAACGTGTGCCGGACATCGACGGCCATTGGCCCGACTTGTCCGCGCCTCCCGCTGATCTGCAGGCGGGGCTTGCCTCCCAGCCGCTGCTGCAGCAGGCGCGAGCCAAGGTGCGTGCCAACGAGATTGGCGTGCGCCTGGCCAGGAAGGCCTATGAGCCTTCCTTCACTGTGGGCGCCTCCTATGGCAAGAGCTTCATGCCCGGATCGCCCAATTTTGTTTCGGTGGGCGTGTCCTTCAACGTTCCGCTGTTTGCCGGACGCCGAATCGGCGACGAGGTGGATGCGGCGGGCGCGCGGGAATTGGAAGCACGTTTCGCCGAGCAGGATCAGCGCCTGGCCCTGGTGCGGCAAATGCGAGATGCCCAAGCGCGCTGGCGCAGCCTGCGCGACAAGTGGTCGCGCGAAACCAGTCGGATGCTGCCGCTGGCGCGCCAGGCGCAGCGTGCGACCCTGTCGGCCTACGCGAGCGGGCAGGGCAGCCTCGGCGACGTGCTCAAGGCTCAGCAGGCCGTCTTCACCACGCAAATCCAGGCGCTGCAGGACCGCCGCGACCTTCTGGCGACGCAGGCCGAACTCGATTACCTGACACAAGCCCCCCAGGAGGGACAACCATGATGCGGCAAAGGCTCGGATTCGCGTTGGGGCTGCTGCTCGTCGGCGCGGGCGCCGGCGCAGGCCTCACCCGCTGGCTCACTTCGGCGCCCAAGGCGTCTCGAGCGGCTGTCGTGGCCACGGCGGACAAGTCCCCAGCGTCGGCGCCCGCCGTGCGCCGTGTCCTGTATTGGGCCAACCCCATGAACTCGTCCATTCACTCGGATCACCCGATGAAGGACAACATGGGGATGGACTACGTCCCGGTCTATGCCTCCGCCACGTCCGCGCCCGCGCGGCGCAGGGTGCTGTATTGGGCGAGCCCCATGAATCCGGCGATTCATTCGGATCACCCCATGAAGGACAACATGGGCATGGACTACGTCCCGGTGTACGCCCAGGCGCCCTCCGGGGCGCACGATGACGGGCTGCGTATCGATGCGCGCCAGGCGCAGAACCTGGGAGTGCGTCTGGTCGCCGCGCAAATGCGAACCCTGGGGCAGGCCATGCACACGGTGGGAACCGTGGCGCAGGACCAGAACCGGGTCGATGCGGTGACCGCGCGCTTCGCGGGTTGGGTCGTGCGCCTGCGGGTACGGGCGGTGGGGGATCTCGTCAGGCGCGGCCAGGTGCTCGCCGAGATCTACTCTCCCGAGCTGTACAGCGCCCAGCAGGACGACCTGATCGCGCTGAGGGGGCAAGGTACGCAAGGCGGCGAGCAGATCCTGGCGGCGGCTCGGGAAAGACTTCGCCTGCTGGGCATGCCCGAGGCGGCATTGACGATCCTGGAGCGCACGGGCAAGCCCCTGCGCGAGATCCCCGTGCTGGCTCCGCAGAGTGGGGTGGTGACGGCGCTGGGCATTCGGCAGGGCGGCTATGTCTCGCCGCAGGCCGAACTGTTCGAGATCGCCAACCTGCAGCGCGTCTGGGTCGACGTGGCCTTGTACGACTACCAGCTGCCCTGGGTACGGATCGGCGACGCGGTAAGCCTGGAGCTTCAGGCCTATCCGGGCAGGACCTGGAACGGCCGCCTGAGCTTTCTCTACCCGACCCTGGATCCGCGCACGCGTACCGTCACCGCGCGCCTGAGCTTTGCCAACACCGACGGCGATCTGCGTCCGGGCATGTATGCCGACGCCACCGTGCTGGGGCATGCGCAGTCGACGCTGGCCGTGCCGAGCAGTGCGGTGCTGCGCACCCAGGAAGGCGACTACGTGATGCTGGCGCAAGGGCAGGGCCATTTCCTTCCGGTGCAGGTCGCCCTGGGGCCGCAGGCGGACGGCTGGGTGGCCATCGCCAAGGGCTTGAAGGCGGGTGACAGGGTGGTGGAAAGCGCCCAGTTCCTGCTGTACTCCGAATCGCAGTTCCAGTCGGTGAAGGCGCGCATGCTGGGCAGCAACACGAACCTCGACGCTGCGCCCCCCGGAGGCACTGCGCCCGGCATGCCGATACCTGGGGAAGCACAAGACCGTGCAGTGGCGCCGCCATCCCTGGCCCCGGCAGCTGCGGGCTCGATGGCCGGCATGAACCTGACTGCGACCGGGGCCTCCCATGATTAGGCGCCTCATGGAGTGGTGCTTCGAGAACCGCGCCCTCACGGTGATCGGCTCGCTGATGCTGCTGGTCGCGGGCATGCTGGCGGTACGCAACACGCCCTTGGAGGCCATTCCCGACATCTCCCCCACGCAGGTGATCATCAAGACCTCGTACCCCGGACAGGCGCCGCAAGTGGTGCAGGACCAGGTGACCTATCCCCTGGAGACAACCCTGCAGTCGGTTCCCGGCGCGCGCGCGGTGCGCGGCTATTCGATGTTCGGCGACTCTTTCGTCTACGTCATCTTCCAGGACGGCACCAACATCTATCAGGCGCGCAACCTGGTGCTGCAATACCTCAGCCAGGTGCAATCGAGGCTTCCGCCAGGCGTTACTCCGGCGCTCGGGCCCGACAGTTCCGGGGTGGACTGGATTTACATGTACGCCCTGACCGATACCGGTGGCACACGCGATCTGAGCCAACTCACGACCTTGCAGAACTGGTTCGTCAAGTACCAGTTGCAGGGGATCCCGGGGGTGGCCGAGGTCGCCACGGTCGGGGGCATGGTCCAGGAATTCCGGGTGGTGGTCAACCCGCAAGCCCTGCTGGCCTACGGCCTGACCTTGCCGCAGGTCGAGGATGCGATCCGCGCCGCCAACGGTGAGACCAGCGGATCAGTCGTCGATCTGGGAGAAGCCAGCTACATGGTGCGCACGACCGGCTATGTGCACTCGCTGAGCGATCTGGAGAACGCGCCGCTGGCTGCGCGCGATGGCGTGCCCGTGACGCTCAAGGACGTCGCGCGCGTCGAGTTCGCCCCCGAGTTGCCCAACAGTGCCGCCGACCTCGACGGCCAAGGCGCAGTCGTGGGCGGCATCGTGAT
>DAHWJK010000149.1:0-2882 GCA_027344185.1 Thiobacillus sp. | reverse complement strand
CCTGCAGCGTGGCCAGCAGGTCCTGGGTGAGCAGACTGGGGAGCTTGCCGGTGGCATTGCGCGGCAGGGCCTCGACGAACAGCAGGGGACGCGGCAGAAAGACCGGGTCGATGCGCTCGCGTAGCGCCCGCTTCAAGGCAGCCGGGGTCAGCCCGGGGGCGACCACCAGGGCAGCGAGGCGGCCAATGCCGTCCGGGCTATCTTCCCGGGGCAGCAGGAAAACGCCATCCTGCACGCCGGCAATGGCATTCAGTTGATGGTTGAGGTAGGCGAGCGAACTGCGCTTGCCGGCGATGTTGACCAGGTCGGCGTGGCGGCCATGCAGCAGGAAGGTAGTCGACACCGGGCCGGTGCCGGTGAGTTCGATAACGTCGGCGAGCGCGGTCGGGCTGTCGATGTGCCCGCCCTCGGCGTGGATCGTCTGGCCGTCACGGCGTAAACGAATATCGCGCAGGGTACGCCACTCGGCCCCGGAGGCAGTGCGACGCGAGGCAAGCTGGCCGGTTTCGGTGCAGCCGTAGATTTCGACAAGCGGGGCGCCAAAACGGGATTCGGCTTCGACGGCCAGATCGAGCGACAGCGGCGCGGTGGCTGAAAGCAGCTGGTCGGTCGCCGGCAGCGTGGCGGACTCCGCGAGCAGGGCGCGCAGATGATAAGGGGTGGTGACCAGCATGCGCGGCCGTGGCAGGCTCGCCAGGGCGGCGCAGATGTCTGCCGGGTAGAAGGGACGTCCGGCATGCAGCGCGGCGCCGCTTTGCAACGGCATCAGGACCGTGGACTCCAGGCCATACATGTGCTGCGGCGGGACGGTGCCGAGGATCGCATGCGCCGCACCGATGCCCAGGCGTTCCGCCTCGGCCTGCACATTGCGCACCAGGCTGCCCCAGCGCTTGGCATGCGGCACCGGCACGCCGGAGGAGCCTGAGGTGAAGACCTGGGCGACGACCTGCGTGCCATCGATCTCCGGAATGACCGGGCTGGCCAAGGGCGGCGGCATCGATTCGGGATAGCGGAAAGTGGGCAGGTCAACGCCGCCCGCCTCTTGATCGACGATACAGAAGACATCCGGGGCAATGCGTTTCATCTGCCGGACCATCTCCGGGGTATGGGTGGAGGGCAGCAGGCTGACCCGTCCGCTGACGATGCACGCCGCCAGCGCGACGGTGAAACGGTAGCGGTCGCCGCACAGGTTGAGCACATGCCGCCCCGGCGGCAACTGGCCGGCGACGTGTTCGACCTCGCCCAGAAACTGCCTGACGCTGACCGGCGTGCTGCTGCACCAGGCGATGACAGCATCGAGGCAGCGATGAGCGATGAGCGGCAGGGTCGGCATGGACGGCAAACAGACAGCCTAGCGGGTATCGGAGGGTGCGCCCGGACGCACGACCGGCGTTTTCCAGTAGGCACGCACGCCGTCCATGATGCTGTGTTGTTTCTGGTGCGGGAGCACGCGTCGGCGCACCGCGAATTCGACGACAAACATCAGCAGGATGAGCGGGAAGGAAAGGAAGTTGGCGAACACCGACCAGACCTCGATGCTGGCCAGGAAGAACAGGGCAACGGAAACCAGGCTGATCGACAGCAAGAAAAATGTCCACGCCCACGTGACCTGGCGCGAATACCGGGCCTCCTCCGGAGTCAGGCTGCCGTGGACCATTTCGGCAAAACGGGTGCACAAGGCTTGCCGCCCGCGCGCCAGCGTGACGCCGAACACGGCGGCCAGCATGGCATAGGTGCCGGCATGCTGGAGGAAGTAGACCCAGCTGAAGTTCCGTTCCAGTGCGTCCCAGAAGCCCCACAACAGCAGGCCTGCGCCCACACACACGGGTACCATGACCCGGCGCATGCGCGAATGCCAGGTCAGCCAGAGCAGAAGCGTCAAAGCAGGCGCCAGCGCGACCGCCACGCCCAGTGAAGGCATGGTGGTCGCCGCCGAGGTGGCGGTGCTGTAATGGGCCACTACCGGGTACGCGACGGCCCCGGTGGCGATGGCAATCCAGCGAATCGCGCGGACCGGGGTCGACGTCATTTTGTCCTGTTTGCCGCGATATGTTGCGCCAGGCTGGCGAGAGAACTGAAGATGCTGACGTTGTCGGCATTGTCTGCGCGCAACTGGAAACCGTAATGCTTGGACACCACCAGCGCCACCTCCAGAATATCGATGGAATCGAGTCCCAGCCCCTCGCCATAGAGGGGGGCGTCGGCTTGAATCTCCTGCGCACTGATATCGAGATTGAGCGCCGAGACAATCAGACCGGCGACTTCTTTTTGTAATTCCAGATTGACTTCAGGCATGACGACTTCACAACAAGGATGACAGGGACAACCCGAGCGACAGGGCCGACGCCTATTATATGTCGGCAAACGCGGCACGCCGCCGGTGCGATGCCCGGGTATTCCGGCTTGCGCTACACCCTTCCAGCGTGGATGGCCGGAGAAGTGGCCGGGCTTGCCTCCAGCGACAGGGACGCACTTCATTGAATTCATTTGTTTTTCCGGCTTCAGCCCTTGGAAAAACCCAGTAGTGACGCCCCCATACGCCTTCGATCATCCCCTGCATTGCCACACCGAATGCGTCAGGCGCGGCATGGGACTGGAAAAAAGCGCGGGGGCTTGCTATCATTCCCGTTTTTCCAATTCCATTCCCAGGAAGCGTTCTTCACATGCCCCACGTTAAAGTCAAGGAAAACGAACCGTTCGACGTCGCCCTGCGCCGGTTCAAGCGTTCCATCGAAAAAGTCGGCCTGCTCACCGAACTGCGCGCCCGCGAGTTCTACGAGAAGCCCACCGCCGAGCGCAAGCGCAAGCTCGCCGCCGCGGTCAAGCGCCAGAGCAAGCGCCTGCGCGGCCAGCAACTCCCCCCCAAGATGTATTGATTCTGC
>DAHWJK010000127.1:0-3227 GCA_027344185.1 Thiobacillus sp. | reverse complement strand
CTGCTGCCTGGTGTTCGAGGATGCCGACGTCGCATCGATCGCCCCGCGCCTGGCGGCGGCGGCGACCATCATCTCCGGCCAGCAGTGCACCGCGGCGCGGCGAGTGCTGGTGCACGAATCCCTCGCGCCGGCGATGCGAGACCATCTGGTGCGAGCTCTGAGCTCGCTCAGAGTCGGCCCGGGCGATGCACCCGGAGTCGATATGGGACCGCTGATCGACCAGGCTTCGCGCGAGTTCGTGCAACAGCGCATCGAACAGGCCTGCGCGCAGGCCGATCGTGTCCTGCTGCATGGCGGCCGCGGCGACGGTGCACTGACGCGTGGGGCATTCCTTGCTCCCACGCTCGTCGAGCATGGCGACACCAGTGCGTTCTTTTGCCAGGAGGAGATCTTCGGCCCGTTCCTGGTACTCGAGACCTTCGCATCCGAACACGAAGCCGTCGCAAAGGCGAACCACACAGTCTTCGGCCTGTCTGCCAGCGTGTGGACCCACGACGGCGCCCGCGCGATGCGTGTAGCGCGTGCGCTGCGCGACGGGACCGTCTGGGTCAACGACCACAACCGACTTTTTGCCGAAGCGGAGACCGGCGGCTACCGGCAGAGCGGGCTCGGCCGGTTGCACGGCTACGACGCGCTTGCCGACTTCACCGAACTCAAGCACATCTGCCTGAATGTCGGAGTCCTCCACGAATAGGCGGGCTGACGAGGGACGATCACCGCGAGGCCGCTGCGTCGGCACCTGGCTTGCCGGCGCGAGCGCCTTGGGTGGACGAATCTTCGCCGAACATCCTGCGCCGGTCCTCGCTTCTCATCGCGGCATGGGACATGCCGTTGAACAAGGTGCCGAACAGTCCCTTGTCCAGGTCGCTGGTGCCGAACAGGGCATCGCAGATCGGGAAGGTCAGGTTGAAGTTCCTCGTGCCCATGAGTTCCGGGTGATGGTGAATGACATGCATGCGACGCACGGTGTTGACCAGAGGCAAGGCGTCCAGCACCCGACTGTCGACGACATGCGACAACGTGTGGAGTCCCTCGTACATCAGGTAGTAACCCGCCATCGTCAGAACAACGATATAGCCGACGTTGCGCGACCAGAAGTGCCCGAGCAGCAAGGCCGGCAGGAGTGCCGTCCCGACGAACAATACCGGCGCGAACGGCGGGAACAGCAGCGCCCGCCAATGGTTGTGCCCGCGGTACTCGAGAGTGTTGTGCGCGAAGAAGAGATGGTGCACTCCGACGTGTCTCTTGTAGACGGCCTTGAACCAGCGCGTCGGCCGGTGCAGCAGGTAGCGATGCGCAGCCCACTCCGCCCAGTTTCCGAACAGCAGCATTGGCACGATAGCAAGCCACTCGGCGAGCGTGGGGTGGTCCAGCCGCCAGAGGCAATAGGCGAAGACACCTCCGGTAAAGATCAGCGTGAACGCCAAGTGGAGTTCCCCGCGGTACCAGCGCGGAGTGGTCGCCACATACTCGTCGCGAAACGCGCGGCTGCGCTGCTCGATGTGCAAGTCCTTGTCCATGTTTGAGTCTCCTCCTCCTGCTGGGGTTGCGCATGGGCGAGACATTAGCCTCGGAGCCCCCCCGCGTCCTTGGGTTGGCGTACGGTGATTTACCCGGGCGTCTGAATTTTTGGAGCAACCCGCATGGGCACGACCCGTGCACGGAGCCAGCAATGCCTCAGGCTATCTGCGAATACCGTGGCGGCTTCGGTCGCATCGCGCTGCTCGACGTCGACCGCCCGCTGGTCATGCACGCCCACCCCCAGTGCCACTTGCTGCTCAAGGCATGCGGCATGGATGCGCACTTCTTGGTGCGCGGCGCAGTGCAGCCTCTGCGCGACGACACGGCGGTCCTGATCAACACCTGGGAACCCCATGCCTACGTGCAGATCGGCGAACAGGTGCCCGACACGGTGTTCCTCGCGCTCTATCTCGACCCGGCATGGTTGCGTGGAATCGACCGACGCCTGCATGGCGCCGCGAGTCCGTGCTTCTTCGAACACCCGGTCAAGCGCTTCGGCTGCGAGCTGCGCCACAGGATCGACGATCTGGTCGAAGAGATGAGCTGCGCCCGCGGCGTTCATCGCAGCTTGCTCGAAGGCGCCATCGAGTCGATCGCGGTGGATATCGTCGCCGCCGGGCATGCCCCGGAATCAGCGAGGTCGCGCGAGCTTCGCAGCGCGCCCGATCGCAGGATTCGGCGGGCGCTGGAACTGCTGCAGACCCGCGCCAGCAGTGATCTCGATATCGATGACCTGGCTTGTGCGGTGGGGCTTTCACGCGCGCATTTTTTCAAGCTGTTCCGTGAAGCCACCGGACTGACGCCACACTTGTACGTCAACACGCTGCGCATGGAATCGGCGCTTCGCACGCTGGCTTGCAGCGATGTCACGCTATCCCGCCTGTCGACCGACCTGGGCTTCAGCGCGCAAGGCCACTTCACGCGCTTCTTCCAACAGCGCATCGGCACCGTGCCGAGCCAATATCGCCGCGTCGTCAGCGTCCTGGCGCCAGAGCCGGGTCGTCCCGGGCCGTCAGCCGGGAGCGTGTCGTTGGGGCAAGGAGCTCCGTCTCTGACTTGAACTCACATACCTCGGCTTGGTACGGCCAGCGTGGGGTAGATCAGGCCGCCGTTCAGTTCTCGTGCACGTAGACAGGCTCCACGACGGCGTTCATGCCTCGCAGGGCCTGCAATCGGAGCACGTTCGCCTCCGCCAGCACGGTCCCTTTGGTCAACAAGATCAGACCGGAAACATTCATCAGGTCGCGCGAGAGGCAGAGACCCGCTTGAAGCTCGGAGAGAGACAGCGGGAGTTCTCCCTCTGGAAGCTTCTGTTCCTCCTCGTGGGGAGAGCCCTCGGCGACGATTCCGAGGAACAGGTCGACCACGCGAGGATCGAACTTGTGCCCTCGGTGGTTGCGCAAATGCTCCAGGACCTGCTCTTCGGTGAATTGCTCGGGTACATCGGCGGGCTTGTTCAGCATCTCGTCATAGGTGTCGCACACGGCAAGGATGCGGGCTCCAATCGGGATGTCCTCGCCTGCCAGTCGCCGAGGAAAACCCGAGCCGTCCCAGTGCTCATGATGTGTTGGCGCCGACCGAAAACTGACCATCTGACGGGCCTGATGCCGAGCGAAAACTGACCAGGGTGTTTGACCTAGTCTGCTCGATTTTTGAGCAGGGAACGAGGGTGATCACCATGGGCATCAAGACGAGGATCCGCACGC
>DAHWJK010000112.1:0-2109 GCA_027344185.1 Thiobacillus sp. | reverse complement strand
GTGCTGCTCAATCGGCTGCACAACGATGCGATGGCCGCGGGATTGGTCACGGTCCTCCTGGAGGCGCCGGAGCAACGCTCGTTGCCGGCACTTCTGGCCCCGTTCCTGCGGATGGGGCTCCTGAAGCTCGATCGAGTCGCGCAGGGCGCTGATCTCGCCAAGCGTGCCCTGCGGGCGCTCGGAGGATTTGTCCAGGCCGCCAAAATCAAATACCACGACATTGAGTTTGGCGTGGACCTGGGCCTCGAGCCCGGTGTGGCGGACAGCGGAGATCTGTCGGCCGACCTGACGAGTCTGTTGCAGGCTGTCGGAGAGGCTGCGCGCGCCTCGAAGACCGCGGTGGCTCTGTTCATCGACGAGCTTCAGTACGTTGCGCAAGGGGAGCTGCAGGCGCTGATCACGGCGTTGCACCGATGCAGTCAACTGCAACTGCCCATCACCCTGGTCGGGGCCGGGTTACCGCTGCTCTATGGGCAGCTGGGGGAGGCCAAGTCGTATGCCGAACGGCTGTTCGATTTCAAGCCGATCGGCGCACTGGCCGTTCCGGCGGCCCAGGCTGCCCTCATTGAGCCTGCCCGCCGGCAACAGGTGGCCTTCAGCGCAGAAGCGCTCGAGGCCATTCTGGATCAGACCCAGTGCTATCCCTACTTCCTGCAGGAGTGGGGTAAGCACGCGTGGAATTACGCCACCCGTTCGCCCATCTCGTTGAGTGATATCCAGGGCGCGCATGACATTGTCGTGGCTGACCTGGATGCCGGATTCTTTCAGGTGCGACTCGATCGTCTGACGCCTTCGGAACAGCGGTATCTGCGGGCCATGGCCGAGCTCGGGCCTGGACCGCACCGTTCCGGAGACGTCGCCCGGGCGCTCAAGATGAAGGTTGAGTCGGCGGCACCGATTCGCTCCGGACTCATCAAGAAGGGCATGGCGTTCAGTCCCGCGCATGGCGAAACCGCCTTCACCGTGCCGCTGTTTGATCAATATCTCAAGCGCGAGATGCCCGCGGGGCCGAGACACTGAGGGATTGAGCGCGCGTGCGCTAGTGTCGATCAGCCGGGGGTCATGACGCCTTCAAAGGAGCCGTGAATATGAGCACAGGCTGGCTTTGGGTGAGCGGGCTGCGGTCGGATTCATCCGGGGCGTCGCTACCGTCAAACCTGTCAAGCACGCGTGGTCTCACGGCGTCGATGCAGTGAGCTACTCTCACGCCCGGGTCATCAAGCTCTCGCCCGATGGCTCGATCCGTGCCGCCATGACGACGGAAGGGAGCGATTACGGGTGCGGCATCGCCGCGAGCATCGCGAAGGTCCGCATCGAGAATCTGGGTCCGGATGGGTGGTTCTGGAACAAATTGATGTACGAAAGTCCTGATAGCGACTGCTCAAATTTCATCGTGAGAACGTGCTGCACATGGCGCGCGGGGTATCGAGAGGCGAACCAAGCGCTGAGGCTTGGTGAGTGACGCAGTTCAAGCCGCGGCGAGCCGATTATGTTGGGTGATCGCAGGGCGCGAGAATGCACTCCGGTGCGAAGAACGGGCTCGGCGATGTGCAATGAACTTGGAGCGGGGTCAGTCCTGGCCAACACCACCGCAGTGCAGTTGCCGTCGGGCACCGGGGGATATGCTTCGATATCTGCTGAACGCTATTCGGCGTTCTGCACCTGTTCGCGGCGGAAGAGCGTATCTATTCGATTTATAAGGTTATTCCGTAGCTCCGCGCCATGGTAGCTACGGGGATGGCTACAGCGCCTTCGAAGGCGGTCGTGCTCCTGGCGGGCGCCCTGGAACTGCGCAGCGTACTGCGAAGCGCGATGGCCGCGATGAGTTCGCAGTACGCTGCGCAGGCCAGGTGGTTGAGTAAAAACACTCAACAATGTGAGCAAAAAGGCAAAACCGAGTTCTGACGCCCTCAGGCCGCTACCCTGGCCACATCGAGCCGATTTCCACACGGCGTCGCCGATCCTCGCCTAGCCTGAAAGGGATGGTGGGCGAGCACAACGCGGTCGCGGCAGCCGCACGAGTATGGCGGACGCGGGTCAGGGGTCGATCCTGAGCAAAGAAAGCCAATCCCCGGAGCAGCCGTTTCGCCGCAGAGTGGCTAAAAACGT
>DAHWJK010000111.1:0-3677 GCA_027344185.1 Thiobacillus sp. | reverse complement strand
TTCAACGGTGACGGTGGCGGTGCCGTCCTGCACCTTGGTGTAGATGTGCTTGATGCCTTGCAGGGTGGCGACGGCATTCTCGATCTTGCGCGCAACTTCGGTTTCCATTTGCGAAGGTGCCGCGCCCGGCAAGCTGGCGGTCACCGTCACCGTCGGCAGATCGATATCCGGGAATTGCTGAATCTTCATCGCCTTGAATGCCATCAGCCCGGCCAGCGCCAGCATGATGAACAACAGCACAGCCGGAATCGGGTTCTTGATGGACCAGGATGAGACGTTCATGGCTGAACTTCCGATCAGGGGTTCTGGCTTGCGGCCGCCGGCGCATGCACTACCCGCACCCGGTCGCCGTCGGCCAGAAAACCGGCGCCGCTCGCCACCACGCGCGCATCCGCTGCGATGCCGCTGACAATCTCGATCTGCTCGCCCATCCGACGTCCCACGACGACTTTGGTCTCCGCAACCGTGTTCCGATCATCCAGCCGGAATACATAGGAGAAGCCGTCGCGCAGCAGCACGGCCGACTGCGGCAGGCTCATGGCCGGCGTGCGCCCCAGTTCAAATTCGCCGCGGGCGAAGGCGCCGGCCCGGAGGGCATTGCCGGTCTCCGCAGCCGGCAGATCGACATACACCAGACCGTTGAGCGTCTGCGGGTCGACGGTGGGCGCGACCATGCGCACGCGGCCCTGGACGCGCGCGCCATTGGGCGCGGTCAGCGTGGCGGCGACGCCCGGTTTCAGCTTGCCAAGATCGGCTGCGTTCACTTCGGCGCGCCATTCGAGGCGGCTCCCCCGAATCAGCCGGAACAGTTCCTGCCCGGGCTGCGTCATCGAGCCGACCGTGGCGGTGCGCGCGGAAATCACCCCGTCATCGGGTGCGCGCACGGCCGTTTGCGCCAGGCGCAGCTGTTCTGCCTGCATCCTGGCGCGCGCGGCGTTCAAGCGGGCAAGGGCGGTCTTCTCGGCTGTCAGATACTGGTTGATACTCTGCGCGCTCATAAACCCGGTGGCCTGGTATTGGCGTGCACGGTCGCCGTTGGCTCGTGCCTCCGCCAGCGTCGCCTCCGCCTCGGCAACCGCAGCCCTGGACTCCGACAACGCAGCGTCCACACTGTCACTGGAAATGCGTGCCAGCACCTGGCCTTTCTGCACCCTGTCGCCCACATTCACCCGCACCTCGGTCAGCCGTAGATTACTGATTTCGGCGCCGATCGCCGCTTCCTGCCAAGCGGCGATATTGCCATTGGCCGCCAGCATCCGGGGCCACTCGACACGCTGCGGCGTGATGGCCATGACGGTCAGCGCAGGTTTGGCCCCCGCTGCTGTCCTGGGCGCATCTCCAACAATCGGATTCTTGCCCGCCTCGCCATCCTTCGCATCCTGGGCCATCGTCCAGACGGCGGCTGCGCCGAGCACAAGGACAAACACCAGGGCCAGGCGCTTGACTACAGGGGAAAGGGGAAATACGGAAAATTTCATCGTCAAGTCTGGATGTTCATCTTGCAACGCGGCGGGATGACCCGCCCGATTGTCCCCTCGATCAGGCGCCAGTCTGCTGCGGATCCATACAGCATGCATCTGCTCGCAGGCAGTTTATCCGCAAACCACCCGGCTCGCAGTACCCTTCGCTGCGCGGGACCCTGCTCACGTCTCAGGCAACTACAATTCGGCAAGTCATTTCCGGTTTCTCGAGATGGATCGACATCCCCATAAGCCGAAAGGCCGCAGCGCAACCGCGGGAGACCCTCCGCCGCGCGCTCGACGCTTGCTGCTGGAATCGTTCGGCGCCGCGGTGGCTGCAGCCGACCCCGCGGTCATCCTGCCGCCTCACCTGCCCGCACCGCCGAGCGGTCGCACCCTGGTGGTCGGCGGCGGCAAGGCGGCCGCCAGCATGGCCGCTGCCGTCGAGGCGCACTGGCCGGCTGCAGCGCCGCTCTCGGGCCTGGTGGTCACCCGCTACCAGCACGGCCTGGCCACCCGCCGCATCGAGGTGGTCGAAGCCAGCCATCCACTGCCCGACGGACGCGGCGAGGAAGCCGCCTTGCGCATGCTTGCGATGGCCGGCCAACTCGGCCCGGACGATCTGCTGCTGGCGCTGATTTCCGGCGGCGGCTCCAGCCTGCTCGCCGCGCCGGTCGAGGGGGTATCGCTGAAGGAATTGCGGCAGGTGACCAAGGCGCTGCTCGGCGCCGGCGCGACCATCCACGACATCAATACCGTGCGCAAGCATCTCACCCGGCTGTCCGGCGGACGGCTGGCACGCGTGGCGAACGGCGCGCGCGTACTCGCACTGATCATTTCCGACGTCGTCGGCGACGACCCGACCCATATCGCGTCCGGTCCCTGTGCACCCGATCCCACCACCTGCGCCGATGCACTGGAACGCCTGCAGCGCTTCGGCATTGCGCTGCCCGCCGGCGTGCGTCGCCATCTGGAACAGGAGACCGCGGAAGCCGACACGCCCAAGCCCGACGACCTCTGCTTTGCGCGGACTGAAAACCGCATCATCGCCAGCGCGCAGGCCAGCCTGCAGGCTGCCTGCGCGTACTTCGAACAGCACGGCATTCCGGCATTGCTGGTGTCGGACAGCATCAGCGGCGATGCGCAGACCGCGGCCAGGGCGCATGCTGCGCTGGCGCGTGCAACGGCATCGCGCCCGATCGCGCTGGTGTCCGGCGGCGAGACCACCGTCACCCTGCAAGCGCACCACGGTCGTGGCGGACGCAACACGGAATTTCTGCTGGCCCTGGCGCTGGCATGGGCGGACACCCCCGCCTGGGCGATCGCCTGCGACACCGACGGCATCGACGGCAGCGAAGACAACGCAGGCGCGCTGATCGACCCGGATACGCTGGCGCGCGCGCAGGCGCAAAAACTCGATGCAGCCGCCTGTCTGGCCGCGCACGACAGCCATGGTTTTTTCTCGGCCCTGGGCGATCTCGTCGTCTGTGGCCCCACCCGTACCAACGTCAACGACTATCGGACGCTGCTGCTAGGGCTCGATTAGGCACGCCCTAGTTCAGACGCTGCACCTGCACCGGGTCGCCCACTTTCAGGCCTAACGTGGTCGCGGCACTGCCGCGGTTGACCGCCAGTTCCAGCAGCCCGACGCTGTTGATGAACCAGAAGCCCTCGCCCTTGCCGACAAAGCCGAAGCTCTCGCTGTGCCTGAACAGCTGGCCGGCGGCGCTGACGCGCGCGCCCGGCTGTACGCCGCGCACGCCGGTCCAGGCATTGCCAAAGTGATCGATGTAGATCACCCGCGGCAGATCGCCGGCGTCGAACTCGACATTCAGTGCGTCGATCGGGTTCAGCTTGTCGATGGGGAACTCGCCGCGCGCGATGTCGGCGGCAATCACCGCAAACAGATCGCGTCCATGAAACGTGGCGGACAGACCCTCGGGCTGCCAGGTGATGCGCCAGCGCCGTGTGTCGACATGGCGCGCGCCAATGATCGACAGCAGTCCGTTGTCCGGGCCGACAAACCAGCGTCCGTCCGCCAGCATCACCACGGCGTCGCGCGGGGTGCCCACGCCGGGGTCGACCACGGCCAGAAACACGCTGCCTGGCGGGAAGCTGGAAGCAAACGCCGCCAGCAAATGCGCGCCGGCATGCGGGTTGAAGTCCGGCACCTCGTGCAGCAGATCCACCACCTGCTGAGCAGGCGCATGTTCGGCC
>DAHWJK010000095.1:0-2831 GCA_027344185.1 Thiobacillus sp. | reverse complement strand
CTTGCAGGGGCCGCACCAGCCGGCCCAGAAATCGACCAGCACCGGCAGGCCGGCCTTGGCAATGAAGCGGTCGAAGCTGTCGGCGCTGAGGTCGACTGGCGCGCCGGGCAGCAGCGGCGAACCGCATTGGCCGCATTTGGGCGCGTCGGCCAGCCGTTCATCCGGCACGCGGTTGACGGCAAGGCAGTGGGGGCAGGCGAGTTCCATTGGGAGTTCCTTGAAACGAAAGCGATCGCTTCAAGGTGGTGGCGAATGCCGGAAAATCAAGCGCTCGCCAACAGCGGCACCAGTTTGCCCGCCGCATCCAGCGCCGCGGTGTCGTCGAAGCCGCCGACATGGAGGTCGCCGATGAAGACCTGCGGTACGGTGCGACGGCCGGTGCGGGTGATCATTTCTTCCTGCCTGGCCGGGTCGAGGTCGATGCGGATCTTTTCGATTTCGGTGACGCCACGGCTTTTGAGCAGGCGCTCGGCGGCCACGCAATAGGGGCACACGGCGGTACAGTACATCACGACTTTGGCCATCGAGGGCTCCTTACTTCTTGCTGACGGGCAGGTTCGCGCGTTCCCACGCGATGATGCCGCCAGCCTGGTTGTAGACGGTTTCGAAGCCGGCTTTTTTCAGCATGCCGCAGGCGCGCGCCGAGCGCTGACCGCTGCGGCAGGTGACGAGCACGGGCTTGTTCCTGAACTTGTCGAGTTCGTTGAGGCGGTCGGCCAGTTGTCCCAGCGGTATGTGCTTCGCCTTGGGAATGTGGCCTTCCGCGTATTCCTTGTCCTCGCGCACATCGAGCACCAGCGCATCGTCGTTGTAGAGCCGGGTGGCCTTCAGTGTGTCGGCCTGCTCGACGCCGGACAGGCGGGCGCCGACAAAGGACCAGACCAGCATGGCGCCGGACACCACGGCGAGCGCCACCAGCATCCAGTTGTCCTGGAGAAATTGCATGTCCATGGCGGCCTCCGTTTAGAGGCCGCAGCCCTGTTTGACACCGGCTTTTTTCAGCATGATGTCCATCGGGCAGAAACGGGTGATGCCGGACTGGAACAAATTGAAGCCGACGAAGGCGGTGAACCACAGCCACGACAGCTGGGTCAGGTCGGCGCTGCCCGAAAAATGCGCCAGCGCGAGCGACAACATGATGAAAAATCCGGCAATGATGCGGACCATGCGTTCAACGGTCATGATGAAACTCCTGGTGTGGGTGAAGGATGTTTGCGGAAATTGGCGGCGTAGTACAGCACCGGAATCACCACCAGCGTCAGCAGGGTGGAGACGAAGATGCCGAAAATCAAGGATACCGCGAGCCCGGAGAAAATCGGGTCGTCGAGGATGAAGAACGCACCCATCATGGCGGCGGCACCGGTCAGCACGATCGGCTTGGCGCGGGTGGCGCCGGCCTGGATCACCGCTTCCTGGAAGTCCATGCCGGCCGCCACCTGCTCGTTGATGAAGTCGACCAGCAGGATGGAATTGCGCACGATGATGCCGGCCAGCGCGATCATGCCGATCATCCAGGTGGCGGTGAACTGCGCGCCAAGGAGCGCATGGCCGGGCATCACGCCGATGATGGTGAGCGGAATCGGCGCCATGATGACAAGCGGCGTCAGATAGCTCTTGAACTGCGCGACCACCAGGATGTAGATCAGCATCAGGCCGAAGGCATAGGCCAGGCCCATGTCGCGGAAGGTTTCGTAGGTCACCTGCCATTCGCCGTCCCACTTGATGCTGAATCCGGCGTAGGGGTCGGCGGGTTGACTGATGAAGGCTTCCCCCAGCGTCCCGCCCTGTTCCAGCGGCATGTCCTTGAGCTCGCCGCGCATGCCGAACAGGCCGTACAGCGGCGAATCCAGCGTGCCGCCAGTGTCGCCGAGTACGAACACCACCGGCAGCAGGTTCTTGTGATAGATGGTCTTTTCGCGCTCGCTCGGCATCACTTCGACCAGCTCCGACAGCGGCACCAGCTTGCCGTTGTTGCCGCGCACGGTGAGCTTCAGCAGTTCCTCGATCCGTGACTGACGCTCCGGCGGCAGCGTGATGCGCACTGGGATTTCGTACTTGGCGCCGCTGCCGTGGATGGGGGTGACGTTTTCGCCGCCCAGCCCCATCTTCATCGCCGCGACGACGTCCTTCTGCGCCACGCCCGCCATGGCTGCCTTGTTCTGCAGCACGCGCAGCACGAAACGCTGGGCGTCGTCCTCCACCGTGTCGTCGATCGCCACGATGCCGTCGGTCTTTTCGAAGACGCCGCGCACCTGCTTGGCGACTTGCATCTGTGCGTCGTAATCGGGGCCGTAGATTTCTGCGACGATCGGCGACATCACCGGTGGGCCCGGGGGCACTTCGACCACCTTGACGTCGGCGCCGTGTTTTTTCGCGATCGCCTCGACCGCGGGGCGGATTGCCTGCGCGATGTCGTGGCTCTTGCGGTCGCGCTCGTGCTTGTCGACCAGGTTCACTTGCAGGTCGCCGACTTCGGGGCCGGCGCGCAGGTAGTACTGCCGCACCAGGCCGTTGAAGTTGATCGGCGCCGCGGTGCCGGCATAGGCCTGGTAGTCGGTGACTTCGGGGACGGCCGCCACGGCGGCGCCCATTTCGGCGAGCACCTGCGCGGTCTTTTCGAGCGGCGTGCCGACCGGCAGGTCGACGATGATCTGGAATTCAGACTTGTTGTCGAACGGCAGCATTTTCATGATGACCAGCTGCACCGCAGGCAATGCGACCGACAGCAGGATGGCCAGCCCGATGCCGATCCACAGCTTCCTGCGCGCCCCCTTGCCCTCGGCGCCGCGCAGGAAGGGCGTCAGCCGGGTGCGGAAGAAGGCGGTGAGTTT
>DAHWJK010000041.1:0-38847 GCA_027344185.1 Thiobacillus sp. | reverse complement strand
AACAGGCAGGCCAGCAGCAGCGGCAGGCTGTGCAGCGTCAGGCCGGCGCAGGCCACCAGCATGATGCCGATCTCCGCCAGCTTGATCCAGCGGATCAGCCGGGCGTGATCCATCGCGTCGGCCAGCCTGCCCGCCCATGCGGAGAACAGCACGAAGGGCACGACGAACAGCGCCGCGGCCACGTTGGCCACACGGGCCGCCGGCCAGCCGGCGAACTGCGCGCCTTCGTAGGTCGCCAGCAGTATGACCAGCTGCTTGAGCAGCGAGTCGTTGAAGGCGCCCGCGAGCTGGGTCGCGAAAAACGGGCCGAAGCGGCGCTGCGCGAGCAGCCGGAACTGCGAGCCGCGCCGGCCGGGGCGGCCGGCCGTGCGGGAGTCGGGGGATGCCATGGACACGGGGCCTGGAGCGTGGACGGCGCGATCTTGGCACCGCGGCCCAATCCCCCGCACGGGCCCTGGTTCCCCGGGATTAGACTCGGCGCATGGCCCTCCCGACGGACTCCGCGGCCGCGAATCCGCGTGCCGCAGCCGCGCCGGCGCGGCACGAAAGCTGGCGCCTGTTCTTCGCGCTGGACCCGTCGCCGGCGCTGCGCCGGCAGATCGTCGCGCATGCAGGGACATGGCACTGGAACCCAGGCGCCCGGATCTCGCCGGCCGACAAGCTGCACCTGACCCTCGTGTTCATGGCGGGTGTGGACCCGCGATGTGTGCCGCGGCTGCTGCGCATGGGCGCGCAGGTGGCCGCTGCGGCCCGAGGGTGCACGCTGCGGCTGGACCGCGCGGCAGTGTGGCCGGGCGGAATCGCACACCTGGCGCCGTCCGTCGTTCCGCAGACCCTGCGGGTTCTGCAGCAGGAGCTGCTGGCCGGCGTGCTCGACGCGGGCGTGGAGACCGAGCGGCGCGCCTGGAACCCGCACCTGACGCTGGCGCGCAGGGCGCAGGCGGCGCAGCCGCCGGTGGATTTCGAGCCCTTGCGCTGGCAGGCGCGCAGCTTCTCGCTGCAGCGCTCGGTGCTGGGAACCGGGCGCTACGAGGTCATCGGGAGTTGGACATGCCACAGCTGACCTGCGCGTGTTTCGGGCCCTTCAGTCCGGCGGGTTGTCGCTCCGCAAGGCATGCGTGTGCCATCCTTCGGGAGTGAGCAACCTGGCGGTTTCCAGGCCGAGCTTGCGCCAGCGCTGGAGCTCGACTCCCAGCTGTTCCATCGCGTCGCCGTCATGCGCCGGCAGCGCCGCGAGCACGCACATGCGCCCGCGGTCATCCACCACGGTCGGATGCCGTGCAAGAAACGGCATCGCCGCGGCTGGCCGGGCGCCCAGGAACAAATCGAAGCATTCGGACTCGCGCTCCAGTTCACACAGCTGTGCCCCCCAGTCCGCCTTGTGGCGGAGTACGCCATCGCTCAGGAAAGGAAGCCCTCCACCAACGTCCATGGCCCGATAACCATGCCGCAAGGCATGCCGGATGCAATAGAAATAGCAGGCCGTGAGAGCGCCGGCGCGGACATGCTGCAGATCGCCATCGAGAACGCCCAGTGTGGCAAACCAAAACACATCGCCGCGCCCGGCGCAGAGCTGGCATGCCAAGGCAACGCCGTCCCGCTCGATGAAGAACAGAAGTCCGGCATCAAAGATGCGCCGAAGGCTTTGCTTCGGCTTCACGGAAGCGAATTGCCCAAACCGGGATCGGGCATAAGGCAGATACATGCTCTCGTAGAAGTGCTCAAAGTCCTGCGCAGATCTGGACTCGCGACAACTCAAGCCGCGCTTGCGCTCGAAATCGTTGGTCTGATTGCGCAAGGACTTCACGAAGCGGGAGCGCACCTGTCCCCAGCCCCCCGACAAGTCGATCGCCTGCCCCACCGACAGCTTCCCGCGGTAGGCGCGGCTCGGAGCAAATGGCCGCTGGTGCGCTCCCGGAATCACCGCGAACCCCAGGTCGAACTCTCCGGCGCGGGCTCGCAGCACCGAGCGCAACAAGGGCAATGGGACACGTCGGGTCCAGATCTCACGAGGCGCGGAGCTGAACAAGCTACCGAGGTCGCGCAGGAACCAGCCGTCGCCGACCAACAGCAAGCGAACGGGGGAATCGCAATCCGCAAGATTCGCGGAAACCAGCCGCACCCGCACGCTGACCAGATTCGCCGCCAGGTAAAGACGTTGGCGCAAGTATGCGGAAATGCCGAGCTCAGTCATCGCTGGCAGGCCTGCGCAGGTCGTATTCCTGCCATCCCTCCGGGCCCAGCAGTTCGGCCTGCTTCAGTCCAAGCTTGCGCCAGCGCGCGAACAGTCCTTGCAGTTCCTCATCGGGGTCGGCATCGGTTGCCGCGGGAACAGCCGCAAGCACGCCGAGACCACCAGAGACTGAAACCACGATGGGATGCCGGGAGAGGAAGCTCCGCGCGGCGGCCCGATCCCCGCCCTCGGCGACCAGGAAGACTTCGTCCTCCGGGCCCGATTCGTACAGCCGGGCTCCCCAGAGCCCCTTGTGCCGTACCACCCCATCACTGAGGAACGGAAGGCCTCGGCCGCAATCAAGTTCACGAAGCCCCAGGTGCAGCGCCTGCCGGATCAGGAAATAGTAGATGGCGACCTCGGCGCCCGCCCGCAGATGCGATGGGTCTCCATCGAGCACACCGCCCTTGCTGAATACCAGCGCATCGTCTCGCAGGCCGCACAGGGCGGCCGCAATCACCCGCCCTTGTTGCTCGATCAGCAACAGAAAGCCTCGCTCGAAGCTGCCCAGCAGCTTGTCGCGGCTCAGCAGGTTGGCATGCCCGGCGAATCGCACCCTGGCATGCGGCAGGTACATGTGCTCGTAAAAGTGGTCGAAATCCTCCGTGGATCGGGAGATCCGGGACGCCAAGCCCCGCTTGCGCTCAAAATCATTGGTGCTCTCACGCAAACGACGAGAAAAAAACGATCGAACCTGCGCCCAACCACCCGACAGGTCCAGGATCTGCCGCACCTGGACCCGCCCACTGCGCGAGCCCGTTGGTGCGAAGCGTCGTCGGTGCCGGATCGGCAGGGAGATGAAGGCCATCCCGAACTCCTCGGAGCGGCGGCGCAGGAAGCCGCGCAGCAACGGCAGCGGCACACGTCCCCGCCAGACCTCGGCCACAGCGCCGACGAACAGGCTCCTGACCAGCATGAGAAAGCGGTCATCACCGACCAGAAACACTCGCACCGGTTCCTCATCCGCTGCAAGTACACCGCTGATCAGTATCACATGTGGTAGCAACCGGCTGCTCAGCGGATAGAGCAGGCGCTTGAGCGAGCGTGATACCGAACGCAGGATCGACACGAGATCAACGCCTCGTCCGCCCACGCCGTGCGTGCAGACCGCGCAGCAAGCGGCGGGTAAGCGCTCTGGTTGTGACTCTGGGAATCACGAGTGCAGGGACCAGATCGTCCCACGACAACAGCGCATACTCCTTCGCGCGCCTCAAGTCATTCAGCCCGCGAGGCAAGCCCTGAGCACCGAGGCGCCATTGCGCGAGGCACGCCTGGAAATCGTGCAACTCGTTCACCCACACCCGCCCCCATGCGGGAACAACTTGCGGGATCGGCTGCTGTGTCAGATCCAGGTACATCGCGCGCACCACGTCGTGGCCGTTGGCGTCGGCCCAGGCGCGGAAGTTCGCGCCGACGCGAGGGTTCACGTCGAGCAGCCGGTAACGTCCATCCGTCGCGTCGTAGCGAAAATCAGCATCCAGCGCCCCGTGGAACCCCACGACCCGGGCGAGCCGCGAAAGCGGTTCGAGCAGAGACTCGCAAGGTCTCGTGATACCGCGGGTGCATGCCCCTCCGTCGAGCGGCCACTCGCGCAGCTTGTGGCCGCTCATGGCGAAGCGACATTCCTGCCGGCTGTCGAAGTACGCCGTGATGGCCCAGGTATCCTGCGCTCCTCCGGGGATGAACTGCTGCACCGCGAGGTTCGCCACGCCCGGCTCGTCGCACAGCGCCCACAGTCGGCGCAAGGCCTCTTGGTTTTCGACCACGACCAAGCGCTTGCCGCAATGGCGCTGCAGGCGATCGCTATCGATTCCCTTGAGCACCACCGGGTATCCGATCCACTCCGCCTGCTCCAGCGCTTGCTGCAGGTCCATTGGAAAGACCGTGCGCGGAGTCGGGATGCCATGCTCGATGCACAGCGCATGCATGTCCCGCTTGCTGTACAGGCGTGCCACCGCCCCTGCGCGCGGCTGCGGCAGCAGGTAGTGCTGTGACAGACGCTGTCGATGCGCGTCGACCAGCAGGTTGCGCGTGTCGAAGGTCGGCAGCAGCACCGGCTTGTCGTCGAAGCGCGCGGCGTAGTCGCACAACCACTGCACGGCCGCTTCATCGGGCACTCGCACGGCCTCGCTGGCGACCGCCCGGGTGCAATAGCGCGAACGCCAGGCCAGCGCATCGCTGTCGCAGTCCACGGCATGCACCGGAACGCCCATGCGTCCGAGGGTGCGCGTCATCGCCAGCGAGGCCGGATTCTCCGCGCGAAACAGCACGACGGGGACCGCGGACGGCCCGGCCGCGGAGCCGCCCGCCGCGCCTCGTGCCCGAACCTCGTCGCCGCCCCTCATTGCAGCCGCAGCACCACGCTGCCTTGATCCGTGAAGGGCAGGCGCAGCAACGTGTGGTCGAGTTCGGCGCTGCCCTGCAGCTCATAGCGCACCAGACCGTCGGGTGGCAGCGCGGCCAGCACCGCGAGCAGCGCGGCGCCGTCGATGTCCACGCGCACGGGGACATCGGCGCTGCCGTGCGCCGGCAGGTCCAGCTCGCCGGTACTGTGGCCGCTGGCCGTGGCGGTGCCGTTGAAACGGACATGAAAACGGATGTCGTCCAGCGAGACCTTCCACCCACCCGGATTGCTGACCCGCAGCACCAGGTCGAGCTGGGCCTGCTGCCCCTGCAGGCGCACGCTGCGCAGCTGTTCGATGCGCACCCGGGGCGCACGCGCGGCCGGCTGCGACGCGGCCGCGGCAGGCTGCGAAGCAGAGGCTTGCGAGCCGGCTCCCGGCGGCACCGGTTCGGCCGATGCCGCGGCGGCCGCGACCGCCAGCGCGGCCACCGTCAGCACGGCGCCGGCGCGTTGTATCGGCTCAGTCCTGTTCACCGAACTGCACCAGCGTGAACAGGTCCAGCCCGGCCGCGCGCAGCGCCGCGGAGCCGCCGAGTTCGGGCAGATCGACGATCGCCGCACCTTCCACCACGCTGGCCTTCACTATCCCACGACACATGGTTTCGCATTCCCAAGTGCAACCGCCAGCGAGCGTAGAGCCACCGCCTTCGGGTGCAAATGATTCAAATAATATTCGCGATTCGTCGTCATCATCTGTTGCCGGAGATCGGCGTCTACGAACAACTTGTAAACTCCTTCCACGCACTCCTGAGCTCCGCTGAAAGGAAGATAATTCGCTCCGGCACGGAATCCCCCGGGGAGCGTCATCTCGATGCGTTCGCTGACAATCGCACGGGAAAAAGCAACATATTCAGCAAGCTTCCAGCCCACGGAGCCTTGCAGTCCGGCTGTCGCGACGGCTATGGCGCTCTCCCGCAGCAACTTAAGGTAGTTGCTCTTACGATACACCTCCGATGAAATAACGACATCCGGATACATCTGCAACGCATACCGTGTCGGCGTCAGCCCCCCGATGAAGTATTTCCCGAACTCTCTACGCAAGCCCCTAATGCAAGCAGCGCGCATTTCGTTAATCACACTTCGGTCGGCGGCTCGCTCGGCATCGATATCCCCGTCTTTGAGTTCCGGATCGAGGTCTGGATCTACCGAGGGCTCCCATGCCCGCGCCATGAATATGATATTTCTGGCATCCCGCCCCGAAACTCTCGCCTCAAGCTTCTCGATCGCAGAATCAAATCTTAGGAATTTCGTCAACCTACTTGCGCGCGCCGCCGTTCGCAAGAAGCCTCTCCAATTGTCCTCCAGGAACGCCCTGCGCAGCGCGTATAAATCGAACCAATCTGCCGAAACTTCATAATTCAGCCCGTATGGCTGAACCTTTTCAATTCCCCCGCCAATCCCGGATATCTTGCCTGGATAAAAGCTTCTTTTAAAGTACCAATCATGCTGCATGAGAGCAGTTTCATCGACCTCCCAGCCGTCGTGCATATCGTAATAAATAGTGCAGCGATCATCGACCGTGACAGAGCAATGCGCATGTCTTGCGCTACGCAAGTGGGGCGGCCCATCAATCCTGTTTGGAGGAGCTTTCGCAACACGTTGAGTAAGCACGATCTCACCGTCTCGATGCAGAGCCGCAAGTCCCGCATACAATTGTTGCAAGTGCGCCCCGTTCGACCAAACGGTGAGTTCGACGGATGGGACTAAGGCAAGACTTCCGATCATGCGGGCTCCGCTTTAAGGCTATGACGATAAGTGCCGGAAAAAATTCCACACCCGCCAACTGCTTCGATGCGACCAGCAAAGGTCTGCGGCAAGACTCATAGCGCGTGCCGGGGGGTTGCATGCCTCGGTTGAGCCGTTGCACGACCAGCCCGAGAGGCTCTTAAAAGATACCAAGCCTGAGGAATCAAATTCTGACGAATAGATCTTCAGAATGCAATCGCCGCTGTGCCGAGGCGCATCGGTCGAAAGCCGGGTCAAAGCCCCTTGAATTCCCGGCTGAACTGCCGTCTCGGCCCCATAAAAGGCCTCAGATTTCATCATCGCACCTTACCAGGGCGTCGAAAAATCGGCAGCAGTCCACCTCTCAACATGGTTACTCAATCCTGCTCACCGAACTGCACCAGCGTGAACAGGTCCAGCCCGGCCGCGCGCAGCGCCGCGGATCCACCGAGTTCGGGCAGGTCAACGATCGCCGCACCTTCCACCACGCTGGCACCGAGCTTGAGCAGCAAGCGGTGCGCTGCCAGCATGGTGCCGCCGGTGGCGATCAGGTCGTCGATTAGCAGCACGCGCTGACCGGCGCGCAGCGCATCGGTATGCACCTCGACACTGGCGCTGCCGTACTCCAGCGCATAGCTCTCCGACACCGTCTCGAAGGGCAGCTTGCCCTTCTTGCGCACCGGCACGAAGCCCACTCCCAGCTCGAAGGCCACCACCGAGCCGAGGATGAAGCCTCGCGCGTCGATTCCGGCCACCAGGTCCGGGCGCAGCGCCGGGTCCATGTAGCGCCAGACCAGGCTGTCGACCAGCGCGCGCATCGCGCGCGGGTCGAGCAGCAGCGGGGTGATGTCGCGAAACCGCACCCCCGGCTGCGGCCAGTCGGGGACGGTACGGATACGCGAACGCAGGTAGGCGTTCAGGTCCATGGTGAGAGGTTCGGGAATCGAGGGACGATGCAACGTGCGTCAGAGCGGGCGCATCGTCTGCTGCGGCGCCGCGCCGAACACGTCGTCATAGGAAGCGTAGGAGGCGCCGGAGATCACCGGCAGCAGCACCAGCATGCCCAGGCCCATCGGGATCATGGCCAGGATGGTGAAGGGAATCAGCAACACCGAGAACACCAGCAAGGCGCCGAGATTGGCCAGCGCGGCGCGCACCGAAAGCCCCACCGCCGTCCAGGGTCCGACTCCACCCAGCGCCACCAGCGTGCCGACGAACCAGAAGGCCACGCTGCACAGGAACAACGCCAGCAGCACCAGCAACGCGGCGGCCAGCAGCGCGCCGGCCCCCATTCCGACCCCGGCCATCACGGCTCCCGGAGAGGCCTCCATCATGTGGCCGATGGCCTCCAGGCGCAGCAACCCGACTCCGAACAATCCGGCCAGCGCGAGCCCGATCACCAGCACCAGCACGCCCACCGCCAGCAGCACGAACAGCGATGCCAGCAGCAACGGCCCGATGCGCGTACCCCATTGCTGGGAGGACTCCCCCAAAGCACCCTCGTTGTCGGCCTCGGCGGCCAGGCCCTCGGGGGTGATGGCGCGCGCGCGCAGCCAGCGCCGGCGCAACACCGATGCGAACACCGCCCCCAGCGTGAACAGCGGCATCGCCAGCCACTGCGCCACCGCGCCGCCCAGCGGGAGCAGGTGCAGCAGCATGCTGCCGAGCAGCAGCGCCAGGCTCAGCCCGACCCAGGCCCACGGTGCGCGCAGGAAGCTGCGCCAGCCCTGGCCCCACCAGGCAATGCCGCGCGAGGCAGGGACGTGGCGGAAGGGCGGATGGTTCATGCCGTGCCTTTGCTGGAGGTAGGAGACCGCGGCGGGAGGCGCCAAGCTGAAGCGCCATGGTAGATCGGCGATGCTCGAGGATGAGCCTGGTGCGGTCCGCACCCACAGCCTCGGCTCACCGGCCTCGCCGCAGGGAGCCTGCCGCGAGACCACCGACGTGCATGCATCGACAATGTACTGAACGAGAGCCAACCGTCTCCCGCATCAAACTATCCGGCCTGAATAGCCGCACCCTATGATAGGGTTTCCTAAGCACTTGCCGGAACGCGGGCGCGGCGCCGGAAAGGGGGAACTCCGTCGATATCAAAAGTACGGAGTATGGAGCCGATCGACCCAAAGGTCAGCCCTGACAGCGTGACACCTCGAATGCCGAACAACAAGCTGCGCATCTGTGTTTTGCTCGACGGCGAAACCGGGCCGTTGTGGGTCGCGGAATTGATTCGCGCCATCGAATCCTGCGGAGCGGCCGAAATCGTGCTGGCCGTGATGCCCCAGTCTTCTTCGCAGCCCAGACCCGGTCGGCTGCGCAGGTGGCTGCGATTGGGCTTTCGTCCGCTCTTGCGCGCGGCCGCCGCCAAGTTCCTGAGACGGTGCTACGCGCGGCTGTTCGAGCGCTCGCCATCCGTGCGCGACGCCCTCGTCGAGACCGCGCTCACGGACTGCCTCGGCAAGGTGGAACGCCTGAACATCACACCTCGCCGCACCTTGTATTCGGACTACTTCGAGCAGCCCGATCTGGAGCGGCTTGCCGCCTACGACATCGACGTGATGGTCCGCCTCGGCTACCGCATCCTGCGCGGCGGCGTGCTGCGCGTACCGCGCTACGGGATCTGGTCGTTCCACCATGGCGACAACCGGATCAACCGCGGAGGCCCGCCTGGTTTCTGGGAGGTGATGCTCGGTTGGGACGAAACCGGCGCCACCTTGCAGATCCTGGGCGAGGATCTCGATGCCGGAATGGTTCTGGCCCGCACGCGCTCGAGCACGATCCCGTTCTCGGTCAGCGACAACGCCTCGGCCATCCACTGGGCCGCCCTGCCGATGGTGCCGCGCCAGCTCAGGCAACTGCAGGCACTCGGCGGCGAAGCCTTTCTCGAACGGGTGGCCCGGGATAACCGTGAGCCGACGATCTACCACCGGCCACTGTATCGCCATCCGGACAATCTGGCTTATGCCCGTCTGCTGCTGCGCAAGTCGATCAAAAAAACCTGGTATCAGCTCGCCAATCGGCTCATGCGAAATCGGAACCAATGGATCCTGCTGTTCCATTTCAGTCCGGAAACATCACTTTCCCTGCGCAAGTTCCGACGCCTGCTGCCCCCGACGGATCGCTTCTGGGCCGATCCCTTCGTGCTCGAGCGGGACAGCCGCTACTACATCTTCATCGAGGAGCTTGTCTACTCCGACAATCGCGGGCACATCGCGGTGATCGAAATGGATTGTGAAGGTCGTGCCTCGCAGCCCGTCGTCGTGTTGCAAAGGCCCTACCATCTCTCGTATCCATTCCTGTTCGAGTATGACGGCGAGCTCTACATGATCCCGGAATCCGCCGGCAATCGCAGCATCGAACTCTATCGCTGCACGAATTTCCCGAACCAATGGGAGCATGTCCACGACCTGATGCAGAACGTCTCCGCCTACGACACGACGCTGCTGCATCGCGATGGCCGGTGGTGGATGTTCACCACGCTGGTCGAGGTCGCGGGCGCCTCGTCGTGGAACGAACTGTTCATCTTCTCTGCGTCCAGCCCGCTGAGCCGCGACTGGACTCCCCATCCGCTCAACCCGGTCGTGTCCGACTGCCGCAGCGCGCGTCCGGCGGGGCCGCTGTTCGAGCACCACGGAGCCTTGTACCGTCCATCGCAGAACAGCTCAAGGCGCTATGGCTACGGTTTCAACTTCTGCCGCGTCGACGTCCTCGACGACACCGATTATCGGGAGCAGGTCGTTGCGCGCGCTCTGCCGGACTGGGCGCCCGACGTGATCGCGACTCACAGCTATTGTCGCGCTGGCGATTTGCATGTGGTCGACGCGCAGATTCGGCGCGGCCGCTGAGTTCGAGCACGCCTCCACCAGACGCTGATGAACACGCCGGCGACAATCTTCTGGAGCAGCGCCGCGCTGCTTTTGTACACCTATGCTGTCTACCCGCTGGTGGTCGCCGTGCTGGCTCGGCTGCGTGCCCCGATCAACCCTCCCCCGCTGGACGACCATGATCTGGCGGACGTCACGGTCCTGATCGCAGCGCACAACGAAGCGAAGCGCCTTGCCGACAAGATCGGCAATCTTCTGGCGCAAGACTACCCGGCGCAGCGCTTGACGATCCTGGTCGTGTCCGATGGCTCCACCGACGACACCGCGCGGGTCGCGGGCGAGCATCCGAATGTCCGCGTGCTCGTCAGTCCCCAACGCAAAGGCAAGGCATGCGCGCTGAATCTGGGCATGGCCGCCGTGACCTCGGATATCGTGGTCTTTTGCGACGTTCGCCAACAGTTGGATCCCCGTGCCTTGCGGTTCCTGGTGTCGGACCTCGCGGATCCGCGAGTGGGCGCCGTCAGTGGCGAGTTGATGCACCGCAATCCGCAGACATCGGCTGCGGAAAGCATCGGCCTGTACTGGCGCTACGAGAAGTTCATCCGCAAGGCCGAGAGTCGCCTCCATTCCACCCCCGGCGCGACCGGAGCGCTTTATGCCATGCGTCGCCACGACTGGTTCCCGCTGCGCCCGGGAACCATCCTCGATGACTTCGAGACCCCGATGCGGGTGGTTCGGAGCGGCACACGCGTACTGCTCGAGTCGCGAGCCGTGGCATGGGACGAGTTGCAATCCGATGCGCAAGGCGAAAGGCGGCGAAAGATTCGCACCCTCGGTGGGAACTACCAGAGTTTCGTGGCCAATCCCTGGCTGTTCCTTCCGTGGCGGAATCCGCTGTGGTGGCAATTCATGTCCCACAAGGTGCTGCGCCTTCTGGCACCCTATGCATTGCTGGGTTGTTTCGCTGCAAGCCTGCTTGGTACAGCGCCATATCTGCGGATTGCTTTGCTGCTGCAGCTTGTCTTTTATGCAGCGGCTTCGATAGGATATTTCCTGCCGCGTGCTCGAAGCAGCCGTGCCGTCAGTTTCGCCCATGTCTTTTGCGACATGAACCTCGCGGCTGTCGTTGCGCTTTTCCGCTATGCCACCGGGAAGCTGGATGCCCGTTGGGAAAAGGCCTGAAGCCCGTGCACTTGGACACCCGGACTTCAACGACCGTTGTGGCAGCCTGACACCTCAGCGCGGCCGGACTCGCCCTGGATCCAACCTCGCCAAGCCATGCCCGCTGTCGACGATTTGCCGCTCTCCGCCTTGCTGTACCACCACCGCACCCAGGGCAAGGCGGTCGAGGGCGTGCACATCCGAGGCCTCGTCGACGGCCTGCGGGAGCTGGGCATCACGGTCGACATCCTGTCGCTCCCCGGAGCGGATCCGTATGCGTCCCCCAAGGCCATGTCTCCGACCGCGCAGGCCACGTCCCTGATGCGTACCGTATCCAGGCTCCCAGAGCCCGTATTCGAGTTGGCGGAACTGGCCTACAACGTGATTGCGGGCTTCAGGCTGGTATTGCATCTGCGACGGCGCCCGGCGCAGATGATCTATGAGCGCTACTCCCTGTTCCTGTTCGTCACGGTGCTTGTCGCGCGCATGTTCCGCATCCCGCTGTTGCTCGAGATCAACGATGCGGCTTTCGTGGAGCGGGTGCGGCCGCTGTACTTTCGGCGCCTCGCGCAACGCATCGAGCGATGGGTATTCCACAACTGCACCGGGCTCGTGTTCGTTTCCGGGGCATTCCGATCGCGGGCTCAGGCCGTTCACGGCCGAATCGCACCGGCCATCGTCGCACCGAACGCCGCCGATCCGCGCAAATTCAACGTCACGCCAGGCCAGCGCGAATCGGTGCGCAAGCGGCTGGGTCTGGATGGCAGCGTGGTATGCGGCTATCTCGGCGCCTTCGTTCCCTGGCATCGCATCGACGCCTTCATCGAGGCGATCGCCCCCCGCCTGCATGAAAGGCCCGAGCTGAAATTCCTGCTGGTGGGCGACGGCACCACCTTTTCCAAGGTTCGCAGTTTCGTCGACTCGCACGGACTGGGGCAGCGCATCGTGCTCACGGGGCGCGTCGCTCATGACGAGGTGCCGGGGCTGCTTGCCGCGATGGACATGGCCATCCTCCCCAGCGCCGGCGACTACACGTCGCCGGTGAAGTTGTTCGAGTTCATGGCCTGCGCGATCCCGGCTGTCGCACCGGACTTCGAACCGATCCGCGAGGTTCTGGTCGATGGCGAGACGGGCTGGATGTTCGCTGCCGGAGACATGAATGCAGCGGTCGAAACGACATTGCGGCGCGCCGCGGAGCTGGACGAACTGCGCAGAGTCGGTGCGCAGGCACGCGCTTATGTGGTGACGCAACGGCAATGGCGCAACAACGCGCAGCAGCTACTCGACTTCGGCGCCGAGCTGTCGGGACGGCGGTCGACTGCGCGCGCGTGAGGGGCCGCGAGCGCGCCCTTCGAGCGTGCCGGCTCGCTCAGGCGGAAGGACCACCGCGATAGGACGGCCGCGCCACGACGTGGTCACGATAGGCGCCCGGATCTCCATCCATCCCGGCCTCCGCCGCCTTGGCGATGTTGTACATCTCCCGTGCACTGACATAGTGCAGCTTCCAGCGCTTGCCGTCGTTGTAGCGGGATTCGAGCTCGCTGAAGGCGCGGTGCATCGGCTCGCCGAGCAGGGTGTCAAAGTCGCCGTCCTGCGCGCCATGCGTATGGATTTTCACGAACACCCACTCTGGGCGCCCCCGCACGTGCACACCCGCGTCCACCCAGGAAGCCATGCGCTCGGCGCTCGGTGGGCTGCTGGCGCGAACGTCCCCGTTCTCGATGCGGGGCATGAGCCCGAACTTGCGGTTGCTCCACTGCAGGCCGAGCGGTCCCTGGATGAGCATCAGGTCGCCGCTGGGTGAACCCCCGACCCGCACCTCCACGCCGCGATCGTGGGATTTGCTGCACGACGGGTCGCTGGCCGCGTAATAGATGCTGTTGATGGTGCTGGTCTGGCAGGGGCTGGGCGCCGACGGCAAGGTGAAATCCGCGTAGCAGCCCTCTTCGCGCAGGATCGCCAGTTCGCCATTCACCCCGCACCACCGTCCGCTGGGATGCGAGTTGTCCAGGGCCCAGTTGCCGTGGATGAAGGCCCATTGCGCCTGCCCGGTGACGGGATCGCGCGGCAGCGCGTCATGCCGATCGGTCAAGGTGCTGGTGAAGCTGCGCAGCTTGTGGCGCAGGCCCTCGGCGGTGTCGCGGTCATGGTGCAGATGGATCTCGATCTCTCCCAGCCCCATGCGACACAACTCGACCAGCGCATCCAGGTGTTCGCTGCGGTATTCCTCCTCCGGGTAGAAGAAACTGTGCACCGGAGGACGCCCGTCGGCATCGCGGTGCCCCTCGCACAGTTTCGGATAGTCCTGGCGCCAGCGCGCCACCCGGGCGCACTCCGTCTCGTAGGACGGCGAGCGCCACCGTGGCTCGAAATGGTCGACGAAGCAGAACAGCAGATGGCGTGTCACGCCGGCCGGAGCCGCCTCGCGCCAGGCTCCGCGCACATACGCCGGAAGCCACAGGTGCATATGCTTGCCACGCATCTCGCGCAGCAACGCAACGACGCCGCCGCCGCACACGAGCAGCAGGACTACGACCCAGATCATCATGAATGGCGAATGGTTGGACGGCCGCCGCGCACGACGCTGCCTGCGCAGGCCTCGCGGTACATGCGGTCGTGCGAAGCGAACATGGAAGCCAGGGATGCGTTGCCGGCAACCCAGGCACGTGCCGCGCGCCCGAGGCCTTCGCCTTGCGCGGGGTCGCTCAACAGACTGCGCAAGGCCGCCGCCAGCGCGGCGGAATCCCCGACGGGAACGAGCACTCCGGTACGACCGTGCTCGATGATCTCGGTGTTGCCTCCCACCGCGGTGGCGACGATGGCCAGGCCGCTCGCGGCGGCCTCCAGCAGGGCAATCGACAGGCCCTCGGTGGTGGAGGGCAGCGCGAACACGTCGAATGCCGGAAGCAGCGCGGCCACATCCGGCTGCTCGCCGGCGAACAGCACCTGCTCCTCGACCCCGAGTTGCCGCGCGTGCTGGCGCAGCTGCTGGCGCAACACTCCGTCACCCACGATCACCAGGCGCAGGCGAGGAAAACTGGCGACCAGTTCGGGCATCACGTCGATCAGCCCCCGGTGGTTCTTCAGTTCGACCAACCTGCCGACGCAGCCTACGACCTGATCCCCCGGCTGCAGCCCCAGGCGCTCCCGAGCCGCCGTGCGCGCACGGGCGCCGCCGTCGAAGCGCTCGAGCGCGACACCGTTCAGAATGCGCACGACCCTGGCCGGGTCGACCAGCCGGGCATCGAGGTACCGCGCATGGACCTGGGCGCCGACCATCGCCACCCGCGCCATGCGCCCCAGAGCCCAGCGCATGATCCAGCGCAGCTTGCGCTGCGCCAGGCGCGCACCCATGTCGTGGCAGGTCGCCACCGCGGCGACCCTTCCCCGCAGTCCCAGACAGGCTGCCGCAACGTAGTAGGTCGGCATGAAGTTGTGGGCATGCACCACATCCACCTGGCGCTCGCGCAGCGCACGTCGCAGCGCGCGCAAGGTCCCCAGGTCGGCCGATCTGCGTTTGTTGCCCAGCAACACAGGGACCCCGGCGCGCTCCAGTTCGGAGGCCAGGGCTCCAGGCGACTTGATGCTGAACACCCCCACCTCCCAGCCTTGGCGGTGCTGCATCACCGCCAGGTCGGTGACCACGCGCTCGAGTCCTCCGCGTTCGAGGGAATCGACCACGTGCAGGATGCGCAGGCTGGGCTTGGAAATCGAGGTGGACACTTGCATGATGAAAATGCGGGGCAGGGGCATCGTACATTCAGCGGCCGCCTGCCGTCGTGACTATTCCGCGCAAATCACCGAACCCGCCTTGCCCGGAGATTCGCGCGATCGATCGGCCGTCTTGAAACCGGGACCACCGGGCTCCGGGATGGATGTGCCCAGGCCGCTTGGTATGCTCTGCGGGCCCCGGCCCAGCGACACCGAATGACCCGCATCGCCATCGTCACTCCGATCCTTCCCGTTCCATTCGATATCGCGCGGGGGAGATTCATTCACGAGCAGGCGAAGGCCCTTTCGCGTGTCGCGCATGTCCGGGTGTTTCTGCAAACCGCGCGCTACCCCGCGATCGGATGGTTGAAGCCGCAGAGTTACATCGACGGCCGGGTGGAAACGCAGCACGACTTGTGGGAAGGCCTGGATGTGCAGGCCTACAGTTACCCTGCGCTGCCCTGGGCCTCGCGGGCCTTCAACGGCCGCAGCGGCGCGGTGCGCCTGCTGCCGCGCCTGCGCGCCTTCGACCCCGACGTTGTGGTGGCCTACTGGGCCTATCCCGAAGGCTATTCCGGCGTGCGTGCGGCGCATGCGCTGGGAAGGCCCTGCATCGTCGGCGTGCTGGGCAGCGACGTGCTGACTCGTGCCGGCCGGCTCGAGCGCATGACACGCATCGCATTGCACGAGGCGGATGCCGTGGCCGTGGTCAGCGAACACCTCGCCCAGGTCGTGGCGCAGCGCTACGGCGTGGATCCCCGGCGCGTGCACACCATCATCAACGGCTACAACACCACGGTGTTCCGGCCGCAACCGCAAGCTGCCTGCCGCGCAGCCCTCGGGCTGCGCGACGAGGCCCGGCTGATCGTGTTCGTCGGCAGGCTGATCGAGGCCAAGGGGCTGCGCGAGCTCCTCGGAGCCTTCGAAGCCCTGGCTGCGCGCGACCCGCGCATCGAGCTGGCCTTGATCGGCGACGGTGTCATGCGTGCCGAGCTGGCGGCTCTCGCGCAAGCCAGTCCGGCGGCAGCGCGCATCCACATGCCCGGCGCCCTGGCCCCCGCGCAGGTCGCGATGTGGCTCGGGGCCGGCGACCTGGCGACCCTGCCGTCGTGGTCGGAGGGCTACCCCAACGTGGTGGTCGAGGCCCTGGCCTGCGGTCGCCCGGTGGTCGCCAGCAACGTGGGGGGGCTGCCCGAGATCGTGACGCAGGCCAACGGGATCCTCGTGCCCGCGCGCGATGCCGCCGCGCTGGCCGGCGCGCTGCGACAGGCGCTGGACCGCGAGTGGGACCACGGATCGATCGCCGCGGCCATGCGGCGCAGCTGGGATGACGTCGCGCGGGAGACCCTGACCCTTTGCGAATCCGTGCGCATGAGGCAGGCGCCCCGCGCAGCCATGCGCTGAACCGCCGCCTGCCTGCTCGGTCAAGCCGGAGGCCGGCCGGCCAGCTTGAACAGGTAATAGGGAATGCCGAGGTACTCGTGCAGGGCCCGGGCCATGATGTCGAAACCCTGCTGGCTGGGCACCCAGGCCCGCAATGGCGCCGAGCGAGCAGCCTCGAAGTCGACCGGTAGCGCGCAGACCTTCAGCCCACTGAGCCGGAATGCCATGTAGGCACGGGGCATGTGGTCCGCCGAGGTCACCAGGTACAACGGCGCGTGCGCGGCCGCGGCAAAGCGTCTCGCCAGGTTGCGCGCGCTCTCGAACGTGGTCAGCGACGCGCTGTCGGTCTCGATGCGCGCGGCGGGAAAGCCCAGGCGCAGCGCCAGTTCGCGCATCAGGTCCGCCTCGGTGGTACGCCCTCCATGCCCTCCCGAGAACAGCAGCATGCTGCGCGGCACGCCGCGTGCAATGCGCTCGGCGCCCAGGGTCCTGCGCAAGCTGGCCGCACTCAGCGAGATGACACTGCCCGCCGCCGGCCCGGAGTCCTGCACGCCGCCGGCCAGCACGATGAACAGGCTGCCCGGCGGGGGAGCGCCGCAGTGGCGCGCCTGGCGGCGCGCAATGCCTTCCAGATGCCCGAGCGCCCAGTCGGCGGTGACCGGTGCCGACAGGCCCCACCAAAGCACCAGCGCCAGCACCAGTCCGCCGCGCACCAGACATGGCCTGCGCGCCAGCACGCTGACCACCAGCAAGGCCAGCATGACCCCTCCCAACAGCCAGAGGGGAGAAAGCAGGGTGTCGCGCATCGGCAGCGGCGATCCGGCGACCTCGGGCCGCCTCAATAGGCGTAGTAGCCGTAGGGAGACGATTCGGCGGGAGTCCTCGCCTGGTTCAGCAAGGTCATCACCAGCGGACATTCGTGCAGCAGCGACAAGGCGTGCTGTACCGAACCCCGCGGGGTCGCCCCGGCCTTCACCACCAGCACCACCTGTCCCATCTGGGGCGCCAGCGCCCGCGCCTCGGCCGCATGCAGCAGCGGCGGCGCGTCGAACACGACGATGCGCTGCTCCGGATACGCCGCGAGCCGGTCCAGCAAGGCGTGCATCTCGCGGCTTCCCAGCACCTCGGTCGCCAGCTCCTGCGGCGTGCCCGCCGGCAGGAAGGTCAGCTTGTCGACATGGGTCGCCAGCTCGACCTCTTCCAGCGCGAGCTTCGGCTGCGTCAGCAAATCGAGCAGCCCGGGGCGCTCGGCGGCACCCAGCCGAACCGAGGACATCCTGCGCGTCGGGTCGGCATCGACCAGCAGCACCCGGTAGTCCACTTCCATCGCGAGGCTGAGCGCCAGGTTCAACGCGATGAAGGACTTGCCTTCGCCGGGCAGGCTGCTGGTGATCATCAGCAGGTTGCCGCGTTCCTCGCGTGCGTGGCCCTTGGCACCCACCGCATTGCCCAGCAGCGGGCGCTTGATGGCGCGGAATTCATCCATCAGCCTCGAACGCCCAGCCCCGGGAACCAGGAAGCCCTCGGCAGCCAGTTGCTTCAGCGGCAGCTCGATGGTTTGCCGCGGATCAATCAGCGGCGCCGGGCGCGCACCGACATCGCGCAGCGGTCCGGCCAGCGCAGCCGGCTGCTCCGCCGGCGCACCGGCGGCAGGCGCCGCGCCGCTCCACGGCACTTCCACCCCGGCGCGGCTGAGTTCCTGCAGTCGTTGACTGGCTTGCTCGATGGTGCCCATCACGGCTCTTTCAATGGATCAGGTGAAGCATGCTCGCCAGCGTCCAGCCCGCGAACACCAGCACCAGGACGCCCGAGCCGGCGACGAACAGCCTGAACTCGCGTTGCTCGTGCACCATGCTCCCGGAAGTGGGAACCAGCGAAACCGAACCGAGCACCGGGCGATCGCTGCCTTCGCGCAGCTGCCGCGCCGTGTGGTAGGTCGGCAGGAACACGACATGGGCGTAGGTGGTCAGGATGCCGGCGGCGATGGCCAGCAGCAGCACCGCGGCGATCAGCATGGTGCGGTGGGGAAACAGCGCCGAGGGCGCCAGGCGCGGCGGGTCGACGACATGGAAATAGTCATTGCGCCGGCTGTTGTCCTGGTTCAGCGACAGCATCGCCGCCTCGCGTCGCTGCATCAGCTTCTGGTAGGTGTCGTTGAGCACCCCGAGATTGCGCGTCAGCTGCACGTAGCGCTCGTCGAGGCCGGGCATCTGGCGCTGCCGCTGCTCCAGATGCTGCAGCCGCGAGCGCACATCGGCCAACTGGGTCTGCAGCGATGCCACGTTGGCGTTGGCCTGGGCCAGGCTGACCTGGAGTTGCTGGTACACCGGATTGGTCGCATCGGAATAGTCGTGACTCGCCGCCGGAGAAGCGGCGGCCTTGCGCTTCTCGCGCGCGCGCTCGGCCTCCAGGCGTGCCAGGCTCTGGCGCGTGGCGATCACGTCCGGGTAGGCATCCGTATAGCGCTGCAGCAGATCCGACAACCGATTGCGCAGCACGGTGATGCGCTGGTCGATCGCGCTGGGCTGCGCAAGCTGGCCGGCCAGCGTGCCGGGGAGCAGGTCGGGAGAAAGCGTCGGGCGCACGCCGGCCAGTTGCGCCCGCATGGCGTCCCGCGAACTCGTCGCCGCCGCCAGTTGGCCCTGAAGCGTGATGACCTGGTCCTGCAACTGCCCTTCCTGAGCCGTCAGGTTGTTCGCCCCCGGCACCGAGTACCCGGGATGACCCGAGCGGAATTCCCGCAAGCGGCCTTCCGCCTCCTGCAGCTTGCCGTCGTACAAGGCGATCTGGCTGTCGATGAACTGCAGGGCCTGGCGCGAGTCCTGCTCGTTGCCGGAGAGGCCGTGCTTGACGAACAGGCTCATCAGGATCCTGACCACGCCCAGCGTGCGCGCGGGGTCGTGCCCGATGTAGCTGACTTCATAGATGTTGTTGCTGGGCGAGCCGCCGCTGATCTTCAGCTTGATGGTCTTGACGAGCTCCTGCCTCAGCAGTGCACGCTCCTGCTGGGACGCGCCCGGCGCGAGCATGTGGTTGTCATCGATCACCGCGTCCAGGTTGGCGCGCGACAGCAGGGTGCGCGCCAGCATGGTGACCTGGTCGCCGACATTGGGCTGCACCGCCAGGCCCTGCAGCAGCGGGCGCAGCGTCGACTGGGTGTCGACATAGACGGTCGCACTGGCTTCGTAGCGGTCCTTGTAGGCCGCCACTCCAATCGCCCCCAGAAGGGCCACGGCCCAGGCGACGGCCAGCCCCCACCAGCGCTTGTTCCACATCGCGGGCAGCAGGTTGAGCAACGGGGTCAGCAAGTCGTTCATCGTCCGTGCACGCTCAGGCGCGGTCCAGGAAATGTTGGTAGCGACTGTCCTGCCGGCCGAGCAGCCAGTCGGACAGACTCGCCGCGATACGCTCGGCCGCACGGCCGTCGTAGCCTTCGGGCACCGGGACCCGACGCCCACCGCTGGAGATGATATCCGCCAGTTCGCGCACCAGCTGCTTCATGCTGAGTGAATCGGGCACCAGGCTGGGCACGCCGAAGCCGGCGGCCTCGTCCCACAGCCAGGCATCGTCGGTCACCAGGCATCGCGCATGGCGAAGCAGCCCCAGCAGCTCCACATGCGACAGCGCCCCGATCACCCGCAGGTCGACGGCCAGCTGCAGGTCCAATTGGTCGGCCAGCAGCTTGCGCCGTGCCTTGCCCACGGGACAGATCAGGCATACCCTCCAGCCCAGCCTGCGCAGCTGGACATCGAGCTGCACCATCAGCTCGGCCGCGGCGGCCTGGTCCATGTGACGCAGGCACACCAGCACATAGCCCGCAGGATCCACGAGCAGCGAGGGCGGCAGGTTCTCGCGGCGCAACGTCTGCTCGGGGTTGACGCTGTGGCTCAGCAACAGGCGCGTCGCATCCAGCGCGATGCTGCCCACGGCAACTGCATCCCGCTGCGTCCCGCCGGAGCCCTCGACCTGCTCGAAGGGGGTGAACAACAAGTCGGCGCCCTGCTCGAGCCATGCCCGATGCAGCCGCGTTTGCCTGCCTGCGGGAGCCTCGCGCCCGCCATACTGCACCGAGACCATCGGCACCGCGGACACCGAAGCCACCATGGCGCAGGCGGCCTCCACCCAGCCTTCGCCTGCCAGCAGCAGCGCCGAAGGCGCCAGCACCTGCAGTTGCGCGGCCAGCGCGGCGCAGAACTCGGCGACGCCCTGGGCAGCCGTCTCGGCATGGATCGGCACGCAGATGCCGGGATCGCGCACGCCGAGCAAACGCAGGTCCTCGACGACCGCGGCGTCATCCTCGATGGCGCCGGGTGCGACCACGCGCAGCAGCGTGATCGGTGGAAGGTCGTCGCGTTGCCCGCATGCGCGCAGCAGCGCCCCGAGGGCCAGCAGGGCGTATTCCGATCCCGCCACGCACAGCAGCGGAGCGGGCATCGGACCCGTGTTGCGCGCGGCGCCACGATCCGTCACCGGCAAGCCGCTGAGTTCGGCGCGCAGTTCCAGATCCACTCGTCGAACGCGCTCGGCATCGATGTGCTGCGCATCATCCAGGAAGGCCGACAGCAGCAGCCGGTTGCACAGCATGTTGATGCGCCGCGGCAGGCCTGCGGTGGCCAGGTGGATGGCGTCGAAAGCGGCGCTGTCGAAATGCGGGCGCTGCTGCCAGCCCACATGGTGCAGTCGATGCTCGATATAGCCGCGCGTCTCGGCCGGCTCCATCGGCCCCAGGTGGCAGCTGGCCAGCACTCGTTGGCGCAGCTGTTCCAGCCGCGGCTGCTGCAACAGTTCGCGCAGATCCGGTTGCCCGACCAGGAAGCTTTGCAGCAGCGCCTTGTTGCCGAACTGGAAATTCGACAACATGCGAAGTTCCTCGATCGACTCCAGCGACAGATTCTGTGCCTCGTCGATGATCAACAACGCTCGGCGGTTGGAGGTGGCCAGCGTGGCCAGGAAGGCCTCCAGCGTGACCAGCAGCCGGGCCTTGCTCTGGCCGTCCACGCGGATGCCGAAGGCCAGGGCCACCGCGGACAAGAGGTCGTCCGAGCCCAGCTGGGTGCTCACCAGTTGCGCCGCGACCACCTTCTCCGGGTCCAGCTCGGCGAGCAAGGCGCGCAGCAGCGTGGTCTTGCCGGCGCCGATCTCCCCGGTGACGACGATGAAGCCCTCCCCCTGGAAGGCGCCGAAGCGCAGGTACTGATAAGCGCGGCCGTGCCCCTTGCTCTCGAAATAGAAGCCGGGATCGGGGTGGATCTGGAACGGCGGCGCGCTCAGGCCGTAGTACTGCTCGTACATGGCTGCGGAGCCGATCTCAGAACCGGTGCACCAGGCCGGCGAACAATGCGGTCTCGTTGCCTCCGGCGATCTGCGTGGAAGCGAGCAGCCGGCGGCGCAACCCGATGAGGCCGGTGGTGCGCGGCGACAACCTGCGATCGAGCTGCACAATCAAGGCGCGGTTCACCGCGCTCAGTCCCTGGTTGGTGCCGAAGCCGGTATCGCTCTCGCGCTGCAGCGTCACGTTCAGGTTCGCCAGCGGCGTGAGTCGACGCCCGTAGTTCAGCGCCCAGCCGGTTTGCATGGTATCCACGGAGCGCTGCTGCAATACCTGCAGGATCTGCTGCCCCGGAAGGAACAGGTTCTCGATGCGGTTGCGGTACAGCGACAGCGCCAGGCTGTTGCGCCCGTGCAGCAGCAGCCCCGTCAGCACCAGGTTGTTCTGCAGGGCGGTGGACCCCAGGTAGAAGTTGCCCGAGGTGGCGAGACCCGCCGGAAGTCCGGAGCTGCCGAGCAGGTCCTGTACGGCGCGCGCTCGTTCCAACGGGTTGGGGTAGCGGGTCACCAGCAGGTTGTTGAGCAATTGCCCGATGTTGGCCGTCGGGTTGAGGATGCTTCCGGTGCTGTTGTCCAGCGGGGCGAGCGCGCTGAAGGCATCGCGCCGCCAGTCGAGGCTCAGGCGCGACTCGGGCGAGCCGGCCTCGGCCGCGACGTTCCATCCGGTCCCGAAGTAGCGATGTTCGACCGTGGCCCGCAGGCGGCCGTACAAGCCCGGCTGCCACGCCAGCCGCAACCCGTAGATCGTCGAAGCGACGTCGCTGCTGGCTGCCTGTTCCTTCTCGCGCCCGCCGATGAGCCCGAACACGGCATGCGAGCCCACCGCGAGGTTCCCGATGACCCGCACGCTGGTATTGCGCGTCCAGGCATAGGCATCGCTGTCGTAGGTCGCGTAGGTCTGCCGGGCTTCCAGCGTGTAGCCCAGGCGCTCGGGGCGTTGCTCCAGCACCAGCGACTGGCGCAGGTAGCGTCCGCCACCAAGCGCGAGCTGGCCGGGCGCGTTGCTGACGTGGGTCCAGGTGTCGTCGCTGCGTGCCAGCAGGCGCAGACCGGGCCGAAGCGCGCGGTCGATGTACGGGCTGAGACGCCACTGCGTGCTCGTATAGGCGGGTCCCTGCAGGGCGCCGCCCTGACCGACATAGGGGCTCACCGCGTTCTGCGTGGCACTGAAGCCCGCGTCCAGGTAGAGCAGGTTCTTGATCCACTCGGAATGCAGGCCCGCACTGCCCTGGGGCGCCACCACGTCGGGGTTGGTGCCCTGCGCGAAATATTGACCGTGCAGGCTCAGGTTGCCCTGCAGTTGCCAGCGCGCGTGACTGGACTGCACGAACAGCCCGGGGATCACGTCCAGCACCGTATCCGAATGGGCCGGGCGCCCGGTTCCGGCCAGGGTGTTGTTGCTCTGGGTTCCGAGCACCGTGACCGAGGGCAACAGGTACGTGCTCGGAGGCTGCGTGACGGGCACCGGCTCCGAAGCCGCCGCGGCCGGACTTCCCGGCACCGGGGGAATCACCTGGGCCCGGGCCGGCCCTGCAGGGAACAACATGGCGGCTGCCGCGGCGGCCACGGCGCCCGCGGCGCTGCGAATCTTCATGGCGCGCTCCTCGCGGCCCGCGCAGGCATCGCGCCGGCCCATCAGAACCATCCCTGGGGAATCACGATGGTGTCGCCCGGCAGCAGGGGCACGTTGTCCTTCATCACGCCGCGATGCAGCAGGTCGTCCAGGCGCAGGCTGTACGACTTGCCGTCACGCACCAGCACCGCGGCATTGCCGTCGGCGTAGGGGCTGAGACCGCCGACCTGGATCATCGCGTCCAGCAGGGTCATCTTGTCCTGATAGGGAATACCCTGCGGTTTCGCCGCGGCCCCGACAATGGATACCTGCTGGTTCAGCGCGCCATGGAAATTGCTGACCACGACGGTGACCACCGGGTCGCGCACATATTTGGCAATATGTTCCTTGATGCGGGCGGCCAGTTGATCCGGCGTCAGCCCCGCGGCCTGCATGCCCTTCACCAGCGGCGCCGAAATCCGGCCGTCGGGCCGTACCTGGACATTGGTCGACAGATCCGGGTTCTGCCACACGCCGATGTGCAGCGTGTCGCCGGGGCCGATGATGTAGTGGTAATCCGACAACGAAACCTGGCTGGGCGCCGGAGGGTACTGGTTGACGGCACAGGCGCCGAGGGCCATGGCCGCGGCTCCCGCGGCGAGCCACGCGCCGATCCGAAAAACCAGGAAGCGTGCAAAATTCCATTTCATGGCAGCCTCGTTCGTGACATATTTCACACTTGGTGATCCGCATGCGCCCTATTTTGAGCGGGAACCACGCCCCCTCGCGAGCTGAGCCACCGGCAAAAATTGCCCCGAGAGTTCAGCGGGCGCAGTTTACGGCAGGGATGTGATATTCCAATGCATGCGATCTCCCCCCATCAGGGGATAGTCGCAGCATAGGCGCGTGCCCATAATGATTTCGTAATCGGTCCGCGCCGCCACGATCGCCGTCCACGCGATGCGCCGCGCCAGCCGTGGCCCCGTTGACGGCGGCACCTCGCGTGCGCCGCTCAGCCGGCCTGGTGACCGAAGTCCGTTGCTTCGAGAAAACCGACGCGCGCTGCCCGGCCCGCGGGCGTCGGCGCCCCCTCTTCGACAGGATCTGCCCGATGCTTCGCGTATTCGATCACTACGTGCCGACGCGCACGGTGCTGCAACTGGGCACCGACCTGGTGCTGTTGCTGACGGCAGCCATGCTCGCGGGCAGCAGCGTGGCGCTCCTCTACGGAGCGCCGCAGGACCCGCTGGGCCTGCTGCTGATGCTGCTTGCGCCTTCGCTGACCTTCGCGGCAACCATGCTGCTGCTGTTCATGGCCTTCGGCGCCTACCGCCGCGATCGCGTGTGCTCGCTGCGCACCTTGCTGCTGTGCGCCTTGCTCTCCGCCTTCGTCAGCGTCGGCCCGCTGTGGTTCCTCATCGAGCACATCTTCTACCCGCAGCACAATGCGCTGCGCTTCCTGGGCCTCGCGTACCTGTACGAGTTCGCGCTGCTGCTGGTGGCGCGCCAGGCCATGATCGGTGCGTGGGCGGCGCGCCTGTGGAACCGCAGAGTGCTGGTGGTGGGCTGCGGCGGCGATGCCGCCGCGGTGGCCGGCGACCTCGAGCGCCACGGCGGCGGTGGCTACGAACTGGTGGGCTTCTATCCGTCGGGGCACGACGAGACCTTCGCCGCGCCCCCGCCGGGGCCCGTGTTCGACACGTGCGAGACCCTGTCGGCCATGGCCCTTCAGCATGGCGTGGACGAGATCGTCGTCGCGGTGCGCGACCAGCGCGGCGGGGTGCTGCCGTTGCGCCATCTGCTGGAATGCCGCACCCAGGGCATTCCGGTGTACTCGCTGGCCGCGTTCAGCGAACGCATGAAGGGCGAGGTACCGCTGGACAGCCTCAAGGCCAGCTGGCTGATCTATGGCAACGGCTTCGCCCAGGGCTGGCTGCGCACCACCGTCAAGCGCAGCTTCGACATCGTGGCGTCCCTGATTCTGCTGAGCCTGAGCTGGTGGATCATGCTGCTGGCCGCGCTTGCCATCATGGTGGAGGATGGCGCGCCGGTGCTGTTCCGCCAGGAGCGGGTCGGGCGCCACGGGCGCAGCTTCCAGGTGCTCAAGTTCCGCAGCATGCGCAAGGACGCGGAGAAGGACGGCGTGGCCCGCTGGGCGCAGGCCAACGATTCCCGCATCACCCGGGTGGGGCGTTTCATCCGCAAGACCCGCATCGACGAGTTGCCGCAATTGTTCAACGTGCTGCGCGGGGAGATGAGCCTGGTCGGGCCGCGCCCCGAGCGGCCGGGTTTCGTCGAGCAACTCACCGAGCAGATCCCTTTCTACGCCATCCGGCACAGCGTCAAGCCGGGACTCACCGGCTGGGCGCAGGTGCGGTTTTCCTACGGCGCCTCGCTGGCCGACGCGCGCCGCAAACTTCAGTTCGACCTGTATTACGTGAAAAACCACTCGCTGCTGCTGGACCTGCAGGTGCTGCTGGAAACGGTGCGCGTGGTGTTGTTCGGCGAAGGCGCTCGCTGAACGACAATGGCCCCCGGATGCGCGGCCGCGGCGGGCCGCGCCGGCGCGAGGGCGAACTGGACCATGAGCGTGATAGCAGTACTCGGGTTGGGCTATGTAGGCCTGCCCCTGGCGGTGGAGTTCGGCAGGCGCTGCCGGACCATCGGCCTCGACCTGTCGCAGGCCAAGGTCGACGCCTACGCCAGGGGTGTCGACCCCACGGGGGAGATTCCCGCAAGCGCCTTCCAGGCCGCGCGCCACTTCGAGCCCACCACCGACGCCGCGCGCCTTCGTGAGGCCGACTTCGTGATCGTCGCGGTGCCGACCCCCGTGGACAGCGCGCACAACCCCGACCTGCGGCCGCTGTGCGCGGCCAGCGAGACCGTGGGGCGCAACCTCAAGCGCGGCGCCACCGTGGTGTTCGAATCCACCGTGTATCCGGGAGCCACCGAGGAGGTCTGCGTACCCCTGCTGGAGCGGCATTCGGGCCTGGTCTGGAAACGCGACTTCCACGTCGGCTATTCCCCGGAGCGCATCAACCCCGGCGACCGCGAGCACACCCTCGCCAGCATCGTGAAAGTGGTGTCGGGGGACTGCGAGGACACGCTGCACGCGGTGGCCGAACTGTACGGCTCGATCGTCGAGGCTGGAGTGCACAAGGCTTCGAGCATCCGCGTCGCCGAGGCGGCCAAGGTGATCGAGAACACCCAGCGCGACCTGAACATCGCGCTGATGAACGAACTCTCGCTGATTTTCCACCGCATCGGAATCGACACCTCCGAGGTGCTCGCGGCCGCGGGCACCAAATGGAACTTCCTGCCCTTCCGCCCCGGGCTGGTAGGCGGGCATTGCATCGGAGTCGACCCCTACTACCTGACCCACAAGGCCGAGTCCCTCGGGCACCATCCGCAGGTGATCCTCGCCGGGCGCCGCATCAACGACGGCATGGGCAAGTACGTGGCCGAGCAGACGGTCAAGCTGGTCAGTCGCCTGGGCCATTCGATACGCGGCGCGAAAGTCATCGTGCTGGGCCTGACGTTCAAGGAGAACTGCCCGGATCTGCGCAACTCCCGCGTGGTGGACGTGATCGCCGAACTCCGCGCTTACGGCGCCGACGTGAGCGTGCACGACCCGCTGGCTTCGCCTGAGGACGCCCGGATGGAATACGGCATCGAACTGACGCCGTGGGAGATGCTGCCGCAGGCCGCCGCCATCGTCGCGGCGGTGGCGCACGATGAATACCGCCAGCGCCCGCTGCAGGACTACCTGGAGCGCCTGCAGCCCGCCGCTGCGGTGGTGGATGTCAAATGGCTGTTCGAACCCGCCGCGCTGCGCGCGGCCGGGGTCGAACTGTGGCGCCTGTGAGCGGCGCGCAGAGCGAGCGCTCGCTGGCTCGCGGACCGCTCGGCCTGCCGGTCCTTGCGGCCGCCTGGGATCCGCGGGCCGCGCTGGCCGAACGCAGGCGCTGGCTGGTCACCGGCAGCGCCGGGTTCATCGGCTCGCACCTGCTCCAGGCGCTGCTGCTGGCCGGGCAGGAAGTCGTCGGCCTGGACGATTTCTCCACCGGCAACCCCGGCAACCTGGAGCAGGTACGGCGCGCGGTGGGCGAGCAGGCCTGGGCGCGGCAACGCTTCATCGAAGGCGACATCGTCGATCCGGCCACCTGCGCGGCCGCCTGCGAGGGCGTCGACCTCGTGCTGCACCAGGCGGCGCTGGGCTCGGTGCCGCGCTCGCTGAAGGATCCCCTGCGCACGCACGCGGTGAATGCGACGGGGTTCCTGAACATGCTTGTTGCGGCGCGCGATGCCGGATGCGCGCGCATGGTGTTCGCCGCGTCGAGTTCGACCTACGGCGACCATCCCGACCTGCCGAAGGTGGAGGAGCGCATCGGCAATCCGCTGTCGCCCTATGCGGTGACCAAGTACGTCGACGAACTCTACGCCGGGGTGTTTGCCCGCAGCTACGGCATGCAGACCATCGGCCTGCGCTATTTCAACGTGTTCGGGCCGCGCCAGGATCCGCGTGGCGCCTATGCCGCGGTGATCCCCAACTGGGCGAGCCGTATCGCGCGCGGCGAGCCCTGCAAGATCCATGGCGACGGTTCCACCACCCGCGACTTCTGCTTTGTCGCCAACGTGGTGCAGGCCAACCTGCGCGCCGCGCTGGTTCGGGCCGAGGGGCCTCGGCATGAGATCTTCAACATCGCGGTGGGCCAGCAGACGAGCCTGCTGCAGCTCCATGCGCTGCTGGCGGAGAACCTGCGCGCGCTGATCCCCGGGCTGCACCCGCTGCCGCCGGTGCATGGGGATTTCCGCGCGGGAGATGTAAGGCATTCGCTGGCCGACATCGGCAAGGCGCGCGCGCTGCTGGGCTATACCCCGACCCACGACCTGCGGGCCGGATTGAAAGAGAGCATGCCTTGGTACACGGCCTGAGCGCCGTCCACGACTCGCCGCGCATCGGCGAACACGGGAAACCTGGCAATACGGAGAACGCTGCATGAAGTTCGCGATCGCGGGGACCGGCTATGTCGGCCTGTCCAACGGCATCCTGCTGGCGCAGCACCACCAGGTGCTTGCACTGGACATCGTTCCGGAGAAGGTGGACATGCTCAATCGCGGCGTGTCGCCGATTCGCGATGCCGGGATCGAGGAGTACCTGCGGAGTCACAAGCTGGACTTCCGCGCCACGCTCGACAAGCACGAAGCCTACGCGGGCGCCGACTACGTGATCGTGGCCACGCCGACCGACTACGACCCCGACACCAACTCCTTCGACACCCGCTCGGTGGAAGCGGTGATCGGCGACGTGCTGCGCATCAACCCCGACACGGTGATCGTGATCAAGTCGACGATCCCCGTGGGCTATACACGCCACCTGCGCCAGCGACTGGGTCGCGACAACATCCTGTTCTCGCCCGAATTCCTGCGCGAGGGCCGCGCGCTGCACGACAACCTGCACCCGTCGCGCATCGTCGTCGGCGAGCGCTCGAGGCGTGCCGAGATCTTCGCAGCGGCGCTGGCCGAGGGAGCCGTCAAGCGCGACATCCCGATGCTGTTCACCGAATCCACCGAGGCCGAGGCGATCAAGCTGTTCGCCAACACCTATCTGGCGATGCGGGTGGCCTACTTCAACGAGCTCGACACCTTCGCGGCGAGCCACGGGCTGGACAGCCGCCAGATCATCGACGGTGTATGCCTGGACCCGCGGATCGGCGCGCACTACAACAACCCTTCGTTCGGCTACGGCGGCTATTGCCTGCCGAAGGACACGCGGCAGTTGCTGGCGAACTACACGGACGTGCCGCAGAACCTGATCCGCGCCGTGGTCGACGCGAATTCCACTCGCATGGATTTCATCGCGCAGAGCATCGCCGACCTGCGCCCGCGCACCGTGGGCATCTATCGCCTGATCATGAAGGAGGGCTCGGACAATTTCCGCTCGTCCAGCGTGCAGGGCATCATGCAGCGCCTGAGCGCTCTGGGCATCGAACTTCTGGTGTACGAGCCCGTGCTGAAGGTGGAAAGGTACCTGCAGGCACAGGCTGTCGCGAACCTCGATGAGTTCAAGTCGCGCTGCGACGTGATCGTTGCCAACCGCATCACCGGGGAGATTCGCGACATCGCGGATAAGGTCTACAGCAGGGACCTTTTCGGAAACGATTGATCCGGGCGACGACCCGCCCGACACGAAGCGCCCCCCAGCTCATCCGTTCGCCCCCCCCCCGATGTCCAAACCCCGGCAGCACTACGCATTCGTCGCGACCAAATGGATGACGGCGTCCAGCTACGTCACCTTCATGACCGGAGCGGTAAACAGCGTCATCATCACCCATGCGCTCGGGCCTCGTCTCTACGGCGTCTATTCGTACCTGGTATGGATGATCACCTTCGTCGTCGGGTTGACGGCTGGTGGATTGAATCTCACAGCCATCCGAACAATCTCGGCTGTACTAGGCCCAGACAGAAGTGCCCCATCCGGCGCGGCACTGGCTACTTTCGCATTACTACGCAAGCTTCTGTACAAACTGCTCGCGCTGGCCGCATTGGCACTTTGGGTCAGCACCCTCTTTCCGGATGTGTATCCGACAGATCTCCGGTCGCGCCTATACATCTACCTCGCCTTCGTCGCGTTCTGCGCCGCGGCGAAGGGAAGCTACATGTTTTCCATCTCAGCCTCCAAAGGATTCATGGTCTTCGAGACGGAGGCGATCGGCAACATCGCAACCGGGTTGACAACTCCGTTGGTCGGCCTTGCATTGCTCCGCATGCATCAAGGCCTGCCCGCGTTCATGGCGCTACTGGGCGCCTCGATGCTCGCGCAACTAGCGATTGCAAGGGTCATTATGCATCGGCGCGAATTGGTTCCCGCCCGGCACATCCCTGTCGGAGAAGCCTCGAGCCGCATCGGCAAACTATTGCGTTGGAATGTCCTGCTTTCACTGGTGGACCAGATCAGGCCTCAGTCAATCGACACCTATTTGTTGGGCTACCTATCTTTAACCGTCGCAGTGGGACAGTACAACATTGCAGCAAATCTCTCCCGCGCCGGCACAAGTGTGCTGGTGGCCGGTTTCTCCGCAATATTGCTACCCCATCTTTCCAGGGTTCAGGCTGAGGAAGGAATGCAGCGCGTGCAGGACGTATTCGTCACCGCAGCTTGCGTCTATCAAGGGATTGGGATCCTTGTCGCAGGCGCGGGCTACCTTGTCGCCGAATACATTATATTGACCCTCTATGGCAAAGCCTTTTCCGGTGCGATATCAGCCTTCGAAGTAATGGCCGCGGTCAGTGGCGTGACCATGCCGCTTGGCGCCTATTCTGCCGTACTGGTGGCGACTGACAACGTGCGATTGCGCCTTGCGTACGCAATCGGAATGACCATGATTGCCTTGACAAGTTCTCTGACCCTCGTGCTGCGGTATGGCTACGAAGGTGCGCTAGCCTCCATTCTCGTTGGCGGCATGGTCAGTTACGCATTCGCGGTATTGCTGGCCTTTCGAATGATCGGACTTCGCTTCCCCTTTAGGCGCATCGCGACACAATGGCTCTCCGCGCTTCTTCCTCTATTTGCTCTTCATGAATTGGCCCCACACCGAAGCACACTATTTTCCGCGTTCGGCTCCGCCATTGCATTTGCCGCAGCGTTCACCGTTCTATCCGTAAACTCCGGAGGATGGAGGCGCGAGGATTTGAAGGCGGCTAGCCGCCAGAGCGCCCTACTGGCAAAGCTTTTGGGAGCAATTTCCTTCGTGCGCTTGTAAGGTCTATCCAAGGGCTTGGTTGTTTGAGTGCTGGCCCGGCGCAGCCAATGCAAGCGCAACGAGGCGGCTTGCCCGCCGAGACCATTGGAATGCACACGTGCAGGGGGAGGGAGTCGGGAGAACAGGGCCTATCAATCACAATGCGACGTTCGCGCCGGAGGGTGGGTGTCGCGGCTTCGCCCAGGCGAGCGGTCAAACCGGCACACCGGCCTCTCGGAAACAGCGTGCGTCACTGTTGCCCCGAACAATATCACCCCGCCAGGGCGCTGAGGGCGGTACCAAAGGGGAATTGGTGGCAATTCGGAATCCTGCGTTGCCGCGCGCGATCACCGCTTAACGCCACCCATTATTGCCCCGGCGACTCCCTCAACATCCCTTACTCCATGGCCCCGATCGTGGATATCGAGCCTCTGGGGATAACAGACGGCTCCCCGCCTGGGCTGGTAGGCGTCGAGAGTCTGGTCCCATATTCAGCGGTCGGCTGTAGATTCGCAAGGCTGAGGCCAGCAACGGATACGGAAGTCGGCGCGAGAATCCCCTGCCCAAGGACCGGCGAACTGGAACCGGGAAGTAGCGATGAGGTCAGGCCAGGATCCGTCCCGTAGATTACCGTTCCCGCAGTGTGCACAATTAGCGTTCCTTGACTAGTCGTGGCTGGCTGCTGCCATACCACGCCGTTGGTCAGCCAATTGTTGTCGTCCAGATTTATCGTTCCACAGCAGAGCCCCATCGCGACGGGCCAATAGCCACTATCGCCCGAAAAATCAAAGATATTTGATCGAGCCTCCACAGTATCGCTTGGCAATGACATATCAAACAAACCGAACTCAGGGTTCGCGAGCAAACCGCTCCCGCTGATATTTCGGACTACTACGGTGTTAAAATAAAAATACAGCGTGCCAACGCGATAATTGGCCGTGTTTCCACTATCGCCGCCCCAGTGAATCGGGTCAGCCGAGGGCATCCCGGGCAACGAAAAATCATCAATTATCACGTTGCCGTAGAGCCAAGCGTAGTTATAGAGGGGATCTTGCAGAACGGTTGGATCCGCCTCACTGTCAACGAGGTCAATTGCACGCGAGGAAGATACTATGTAGTTGTACCGAATTACCGTACCACTACTGCGATCCTTCAAGGTCGACCCTAAGGCCCCGGGGATCTCCTGCCCCAACCAATTGCCTTCGTACAGCGTTCTGTATCCTTGCCCGTATACATTATGAGCCCCGTAGTTTCCGCTCATCCCATTTGCATATATGATATTCTGACGCAGCGTCACATAGGAGCTCGTCCGCGGGGAATCTTGGGAATTAAAGAACACGCCGCTGTCATTCCCATATATCAGGCAGTTCTGAATCGTGACGTGACTGAAGTCGACCGCATAGATCCCTGAGCTTCCCGACCAGTGCGCCGTGGAGCCATCCGGGGCTGTGTAGGTGTTTCCCGTCTTGGCGCCAGTGATCGCTAGATTTTGTATAATTATATAAGATGGCTCGGTTTCGGGCGAAGCAGCCACACCAGAGGCCCAAGCAAAGTTCAACAATCCGTTGCCAAGAAAATAAGATCCTGGGTTGCTCGTCCAGTAGCCGCTGTTCAGAGCGTCTGATGCGATAGCTGCATTATTTCCAGTAATCACAGGTCGGTTGCAGCTCGAATCCGTGACTCCGTTTATTACAACCGGCGATGTGGCAGTGCCCCTTGCGGTAATCGCAATGATTGTCGCGTACGGCTGGGGGCGATAGTATATATTTACGACATCCCCAGCCTTCAGCGACAACCAAGGCACGGTTGAAAGATCCGGGTATGTCTGGCCCGGCCCCACATTGTAGGTCGTAGACCCCGCCGCAGCCTTCAACGCCGCAGTCACGCAAGTCGAATTAGTGTTTAAATCAACCGCGGGCGGCCATGTCCCAGCCCCGGAAATCGCTGGCAAGACGCCCCCACTGCCATTCGATCCGCCGCTTCCGCCGCCGCCGCCGCAACTCGCAAGCGTGAGCAATAATGACAGTATAACGGCGCCTCTTGAGCAAAACTTCTTTGTTGACATGGATGGACCTCAATGAGCTGGCCGTGTAGCCGATAAAGCGAGGAAGACAAGCCAAAAGGGCGCAAGGCATGGCAAGGAGAGGCGTGTCTTGCGGGCCACGGCTACGATGTCGCGACTATCGACATGTGGAGCGCAGTCCGTTCATACTAAGAACCTCGAAATGCCGCCCCTTCACTTGCCGCAACTCTTCCACAACGCGCGTTTTAGCCCAACGAGGGTCCGATGTGCCGCTGATATACCAATTACCGCCGTTATCCGCCAAGATCAAGCCGAACCTCTTCATGGCCTCGAGAATTGTCTTGGTCTCTGAACTGAATCCCTGTGGGATAACGTATTCGGCCTTTAGGCGCAGGCGAGCGCCCATGGGCGGGAAGTTGGGCTTGTTGACCGTCGACGCCCAGTGCATGGCGGGTGGCACGTACGCAGCCCGAGTGGACTCGGCCGTAAAGCGGAGCGCGTGCAAGATTCTTCCGGACACGACCTCATCGTAGCGCACCAATCCTGGGAAAATTGGCAGCCCCGCGGCGTCAGCACTGGTGATGTCACAGCGCCCTTGGAACGCAGGACGTACGTCATTGGACCGCACGTCGAACGCCGCGACGCTATCGGCAGTCCAGGAGCCGTCGGTGCCTCGCTTGGCTCTCCACATTTCGAACAACTGGTCTGTGCGGCCAGGAATAGCGGAGCGACTGAGAACAATTACATGAGAATCCCCGCCTTCACGATACGCGGACACCCCGCCCTCGACCGGCGCATCCGGCGGAATTGGGAAGGGGCCGCGATCACTCTGAGCTCGGTAGCCGCCCTCTTCTGGAACCCTCACTTGCACCAACTCTTGCCCAGCACCTACGACTATGTAAGGGATGCCATAGGGCGGCGGACCAAAGTCTGCATGCAGGTTCGTCCCGGCTCCGATATGTGCGATGATTGCCGGCGAGTTCGTGTCTACAGGGTATTTCTTGGGGTCGGCAATATCGGTGTTCCAGGGATTGTCCGCCGGAAATGGGATGTCTCCATTTAGATCGCCATTTATCCCGAGCGTGGCGTTGGCCAAAGTGGCGTAATGTATTCCGTCTATTTGGCTCGCCCTAATTCTGGACTGAGCTCGGACCCGGTCAGCAAGAATGGAAAATGCCCCTGCGGCGGACACGGTAATCAGCGCACGTCGACGAAGAAAAAGATCTGAATATTTTTCCCACATGATCCGCTCTCCGCCGACTCCGGCAGCTGCTCTCCGAAGGCTTGGTGCAAAATCTCGCACACGATCGCGCAGGAGCCGGCAATTTCCCAGGCTCGCACCCCAATCTTGATGTCTGGAGTTTATCCCAGAACTCTCCCGTTGCCCTATTTGTGCAACAGCATGGCACGGCAACCTGACTGGAGCGTCCGCAAGGCTTGCGCGCATGCAGACTCCGGCCTTCCTCGGCCAGATCGCTTGGCGAGGGGCTCGTGCCGCGCTCGATTGATGGCGTTCCGGGCGCTATTGCTTGGACCTCTCTGGCGGATACAAGCGCAACCTGAGGGGTGGGATCTGCAAGGAAGGCGACATGGCTTCCAGATCTCTGGCTAGAGATTCGGGCCGCGCGGCCGCTGGCAGCCCGGTGGCAGGTTGTCGGCGTGGGCCTGACGCTGAGCTAACTCTAACCGCCCAGCGCCACCCATCTTGTCAAGCGACTTTCCCACACAGTCCAGGGTGTCGTCAGACGCGCCGATTGCAGCAATGGAGCCTGCGGCCTCGGCGGCTGCATCCCTGATGCCAGCGTACGGCGATGCCCGGCCCCGAGAGCAAGAGCCGCGATGCGCTGGGGCATCAGCGAACCGTGTCGCGCAAACGACAGTAGCGACGTCTTGTCCTGGTCTCCGGCGCTCAATTCCGCGCTGGCGAGATAGCAGGGCTCGACGCCAAGACTAGACTACCTACCTCTCAAAGTAACGATCTCAATGGCCTTCGCTTCGTACTTGCTGTTCCTGGCGATGAGCTTCATTCGCCCGGACGGATTCGCACCGGAACTAGCCAAGCATCGTCCGATGGCGGTCATGGTGGCGATCGCGTTGCCGTTGGCACTGCTGTACACGCTTCGGCGCAGGAAGTGGCCGGTGAGGCCCGCTGCGTTCGCCACCCTGGGACTTTTGTCCCTGACGGTCGGCATTTCGGTGGCCGCAAACGGTTGGCTGGGCGGTGGGGTGCATGCGTTCACGACATTCCTGCCGACCGCGCTGACCGCCCTGCTCACCATGCTGAACATCACGTCGTGGCGGCGCCTGCGCATTTCCGCCGCAGTCATCGTGTGGTGCATGACCGCCCTGACCGCGTTGAGCATTTATTCCTTCTACACCGGCTATGAGGCGCAGCGCTACGTACTGCAGGAGTACGGCTCGGTCACCACCAGCCCCGAGGAGTTTTACGTGCCCGCCCAACACCTGGACGAAGGGGTGCTGTTCCGAATTCGCAGTATTGGCATCCTTGCGGATCCCAACGATTTCTCCCAGATGATGGTGGTCGCGTTGGCGCTGCTGTGGGGGCTGCGCTCCCGCCGGGGCAAGCTGGGGGCCCTGTTCACGCTGATACTGCCGAGCGGCGTCTTGTTCTGGGGCCTGTACCTGGCGCACTCGCGCGGCGCCCTGGTCGGACTCGCGCTGGCAACCCTCGCAGGGCTGTGGCGCACACTCGGACCGGTGCGCTCTACGGCCATACTCCTCGTCGGGGGCGCACTGGCCAAGGTGGTGAACTTCACCGGAGGGCGAGCCATCTCCGACGCCGGCGCCTCGGCAGCGCACCGCATCGACTACTGGAACCTTGGACTGCATTTGCTTGCCAGCCACCCTGTGTTCGGCGTGGGCTTCGGCAATTTCGAGAACGCCAACACCATGACCGGACAGACCGCCCACAATACCTTCATGCTGTGCGCGACCGAACTTGGACTTGTCGGGCTTTTCCTGTTCACTGCGCTGCTCTTGTTCTCCTTCCGCTCCGTGTCGGAGGTCATCGCCACAAGCACCGACGATCCTGCCACACGACGCCTTGCCACGGGCCTGCGCGCTGCACTGGTCGGATTCCTGGCTTGCGCCTGGTTCCTGTCGCGTACCTACGACCCCTTGCTCTATATATTGCTAGGGTTGTGCCTGACCAGCGGCCATACGTTGAACAAAATCATGTCGGACCGGCGACCATGGCTGCTCAGTACTGGCGTCTGGGCCTTTCTGACCTTGCTTTTGTTGTACGCCTTTGTCGTCGGGCAGCGCGTCGTCGGACACTGACTTGGATCTTGCTCGCTGACGTGAAGCAAAAAATAGTCGCGCGACACGCCAAGCCTTGGGGCTCGCCTTGTACCTGCCTTCGTTGCCGTGTACAACCCCGGGGGTCAGCGATACCAGCGCGAGGCGCGCGGCAATACGATCCGCACTCTTGCGCAGCACGACACCCTGCCAGCATGAATGGCCGGGGATCCCTCAGCAATTGCTGAAAGACTGGGTTGGCCGGCTGATCTGGCAAGCCATCCTGCCCAATCGAATCAACCGAGGAGAGGGGACATGGGCATCATTGGTGGAGCACTGGGGTACAAGCTGCTGCAGGCCGTGGCGCCAAGGGAGAAATTCCTGGAAGCGGAGCCGGCCAGGAGTCATCCGGAAGGAGGGGCCAGCAAGCTCGAGCAGTTTTTCGGTACGAATTTCTTCGATGTCATTCGCCAGAAGACCGTCATCGATTTCGGCTGCGGCGCGGGCTTCGAGTCGCTTGAAATGGCTAGGAAGGGCGCTGGCCGCGTGATCGGACTCGACATTCAGAAGGATCTTCTGGAAAATGCCACGAGGAATGCGAGCGCCGCCGGCCTGGCGGATCGCTGTGAATTCCGCAGCGAAACGTCGGATCTGGCGGACATCATCATCAGCAAGGATGCCTTCGAGCACTTCGCGGACCCCGCGCAGATTCTGGCTCAAATGGCACGGCTTCTCAAACCCGGGGGCTATGTCCTTGCTGCATTTGGACCGACGTGGCTGCATCCCTATGGGGGGCACCTCTTCTCGGTGTTCCCATGGTCCCACTTGATTTTCAGCGAGTCGGCACAGATAAGGTGGCGCTCGCAAATACGAAACGACGGCGCCACAAGATTCAGTGAAGTGTCCGGCGGACTGAATCAACTCACGATCAAGCGCTTTGAGCAGATCGTGGCCGCGAGCCCGCTGCAAATGGAGTGGCTGGAGACGGTGCCGATCCGAGGAATTTCGCTGCTGAAGAGCCGACTCCTTCGGGAATTCGGCTCGTCGATCGTTCGCTGCAAGCTCTCCAGTAGAGGCGGCGCCACCCCACGCTGAGCCGGGGCGCCGGCAGGCGCGGAGCGGACGGAAGATATGGGGCCCGCGCGGCCCCCTCCTTCGGGCTCCTCCCGGCGCGCCAAGTGGGTCCTCCCAGGGCCACAAGCTCGGCGACCATGTGCAGGCCGACAAGGCCCCAAGGGGACACGCATCCTCCGCGACGGAACGCCGGTGATGGGCCGGCGGCCCTGCGAGCGCAGCCAGAGGACTGGGCACGGGAAAACGCCGTAGTCCGTGCCCCGAGCTGCTTGTGCATTCGCAGGGCGCAAAGGCAAGCCTACCTAGGCCGCTCCGCGCCCGCGCAGGATCACTGCGTCAACCCGCTGTTCGGACTGACCATCAGGCTGGATACATTGACCGGCTGGAAGTCGGCAAGCACCAGTTGGCTCAGGCAGGCCAAGTCCGCGTCGTTCCAGCGCGAGTCCGGGGTGCCGATGAGACCTCCAGATTGCCCGTTGTCGGCCAGGATAATCCCGTAGTCCCGCATTGCGGTGAGGATGATGGATGCCTGCGGACTGGTGGCCGCGCAAGATGGATTAGGAACGCTCGACTTGAGACGGTAGATCTCTCCGGCAGGAGCCGATGCCCCGGCGGCCACCCAAACTGCTCCACTTCTGGCCACCCAAACTGCTCCACCTGGCCGGGGTGATCTGAGCCGCTGATCGCGGCGACGGCGACCACCTCGGGGCCAGCCGGCAGGACGTTACTTTCCTCTCCTTCAACGTGAGGGAGAGGCACGGGAGTGAACGTCTTGAAGCCGCATTTGCAAACCACCATTCGCACGCTGCTGGCGGCCGGCGCCACGCAGCGAGAGATCGAGCGCGTGACCGGCATCTCACGCCACACCATTCGAGCCTGGCAGAAGCGCTTTGCCGAGGAGGTCGGCGCAAACTGCTCCGGGGTGGCCACCGGCTCGCAGGAGCAAACTGCTCCACCCCGGCCACCGGCTCCGGCGTTCACGACGACGTCGCAGTGCGAGCCGCACCGCGCCTTCATCGAAGCGCAGCTGCGTCTGAAGCGCAACGCCACGGCCATCTACCAGGACCTGGTCGATCTGTACGCGTTCGCCGGTCACTACAACTCGGTCAAGCGCTTTGTCGCGCGGCTCAAGGTGCGCGAGCCCGAGCAGTTCGACCGCCTGGAGTTCGCCCCCGGCGAGGAGATGCAGGTGGACTACGGCGAGGGCGCCCTCACGCGCGTGCCGGGAAGCGACCGTTACCGCCGCCCGCGGCTGTTCGTGGCCACGCTGCGCTACTCCCGGCGCAGCTTTCGCCGCGTGGTCTGGAAGTCCAGCCAGCAGGTCTGGGCCGAGCTGCACGAGCAGGCCTGGCGCTACTTCGGCGGCTCGGCCCATTACGTCGTGCTCGATAACCTCAAGGAGGGCGTGCTCAAGCCCGACCTGTACGAGCCC
>DAHWJK010000030.1:0-19419 GCA_027344185.1 Thiobacillus sp. | reverse complement strand
CGACTACCGTTCCTGGACCACCACCCGCGGCCGCAACATGGCCGGAGCCCGCGCATTGTGGCGCGCCACCGGCATGAAGGATGGCGACTTCAACAAGCCCATCATCGCGATTGCCAACTCGTTCACCCAGTTCGTGCCGGGGCATGTGCACCTGAAGGACATGGGCCAGCTGGTGGCGCGCGAGATCGAGGCGGCGGGCGGCGTGGCGAAGGAATTCAACACCATCGCGGTCGACGACGGCATTGCGATGGGCCACGGCGGCATGCTGTATTCGCTGCCGAGCCGCGACCTGATCGCCGACTCGGTCGAGTATATGGTCAACGCGCACTGCGCCGACGCGCTGGTGTGCATTTCCAACTGCGACAAGATCACGCCGGGGATGCTCAACGCCGCGCTGCGCCTGAACATCCCGACGGTATTCGTGTCCGGCGGGCCGATGGAAGCGGGCAAGGTGGTGTGGGAATCCAAGACCATCAAGCTCGACCTGGTCGACGCCATGGTGTCGGCGGCCGATGCGAAATTCAGCGACGAGAAGGTCGACCAGCTCGAACGCTCGGCCTGCCCGACCTGTGGCTCGTGCTCCGGCATGTTCACCGCCAACTCGATGAACTGTCTGACCGAAGCGCTGGGCTTAAGTCTGCCCGGCAACGGCTCGCTGCTCGCGACCCACGCCGACCGGCGGAACCTGTTCCTTGCCGCCGGCCGCCTGATCGTGAAGAACGCGCGCCGCTATTACGACGACGGCGACACCCGCGTGCTGCCACGCGCGATCGCCAGCTTCGACGCGTTCGAGAACGCGATCGCGCTCGATATCGCGATGGGTGGCTCGACCAATACCGTGCTGCATCTGCTGGCCGCCGCGCATGAAGCGGGCGTCGATTTCACGATGCAGGACATCGACCGCATGAGCCGCCGCGTGCCGCATCTGTCGAAGGTCGCGCCGTCGATCCAGACCTACCATATGGAAGACGTGCACCGCGCCGGCGGCGTGATGGCGATCCTCGGCGAGCTCGAGCGCGGCGGCCTGATCCACCGCGAGGTGCCGACCGTGCTGATGAAGTCGCTGGGCGAGCAGATCGACGTCTACGACATTCGCCGCACCAGCGACAAGGACGTGCGCGACTACTACCGGGCCGCGCCCGGCGGCGTGCCGACGCAAACGGCGTTCTCGCAGGACCGCCGCTTCGCCAAGCTCGACGACGACCGCGTCAACGGCTGCATCCACGACCTCGAGCACGCCTACTCGAAGGAGGGTGGGCTGGCGGTGCTGTACGGCAACCTCGCGCTGGACGGCTGCATCGTCAAGACGGCCGGCGTCGACGAGAGCATCTGGAAGTTCTCGGGACCTGCGCGCGTATTCGAATCGCAGGATGCCGCGGTCGAGGCCATCCTCGGCGACCGCATCGTTCCCGGCGACGTCGTCGTGATTCGCTACGAAGGCCCGCGGGGCGGCCCCGGCATGCAGGAAATGCTGTACCCGACCTCGTACCTGAAATCCAAGGGCCTCGGCAAGGCCTGCGCCTTGATCACCGACGGTCGTTTCTCCGGCGGCACCTCGGGCCTGTCGATCGGCCACGCCTCGCCGGAAGCGGCTGAAGGCGGCAACATCGGCCTGGTCGAGGAAGGCGACACGATCGAGATCGACATCCCCAATCGCAGCATCAACGTTGCCGTGAGCGATGTCGAACTCGAGCGCCGCCGCGCCGCGATGGACGCGAAAGGCGCGCAGGCGTGGAAGCCGGTCAACCGCGTGCGCGTAGTGTCGCCTGCGTTGCGCGCCTATGCCGCAATGACGACCTCGGCCGCATTTGGCGCAGTGCGCGATGTCAGCCAGGTCGAACACCCGACCGAAGCGCAGATGCACGCCGACCCGCTGGCGCGCTTTGCCATCCCCGGCCAGCTGGGTTTCCGCGTGGGCGCCGGCGGCCTCACCTACGTCGACATCGACAACCACGGCGGCCGCGCGACGATCTGTTTGCAGGGTGCGCACGTCGTCAGCTTCCGTCCCAAATCGCAGCACACGCCGGTGGTGTGGGTGTCCGACGCCGCCAAATTCGCGCCGGGCAAATCCATCCGCGGCGGCGCGCCGGTCTGCTGGCCGTGGTTCGGCGCGCATGCCAGCGAAGCGTCATTCCCGGCGCACGGCTTTGCACGCACCGTGGACTGGAGCGTGACCGGCACGCGCCGTCGCAACGACGCCAAGACCGAGATCACCTTTGAGCTCGTCGACAACGCGCAGACCCGCGCGCAATGGCCGCATGCCACGCGGCTGACGCTGACCGTGGCGGTGGGCGAGAAGCTGGAGATGTCGCTCGCCACCACCAACACGGGCGATTCGCCGGTGCAGATCGGCGAGGCGTTGCACACCTATCTGCAGATCAGCGATATCGGCACGGTCAAGGTCGAAGGTCTTGAAGGCTGCGACTACCACGACAAGGTCGACAATTTCGCGCGCAGGAAGCAGCAAGGCGTAATTGAATTCAATGGCGAAGTCGACCGCGTCTACGTCAATACGCCGGCCGACTGCGTGATCGAGGACGCCGGCCTCAGGCGCCGTATCCGCATCGCCAAGACCGGCTCGCAGTCCACCATCGTGTGGACGCCGTGGTCCGAAAAGGCCGATAAGATGGGCGACATGGGCCGCGGCAAGTCGGGCGCCGGCTGGCGCGAAATGGTCTGCATCGAATCGGCCAATGCGATGGACAACGTTGTCACCGTGGCGCCGGGCGAGACCCACACGCTGGCGGCGACGTACAGCGTCGAGGCACTGTAATACAACGCTGCAATCACAAATGGAGGCAGCATGCGCGTGATTCTGGTGGCCAACCCCAAGGGCGGCAGCGGCAAGTGGACACTGTCGATCAACCTCGCCGGCTATCTGGCCTCACAGGGCAAGCGGGTGGCGATGCTGGACCTTGATCGCCAGAAATCCGCCACCCAGTGGCTGGCGATACGCGGTGCGGGCCTGCCGGAAATCGAACTGCTGCGCGAAGGCCAGAAAGGCGACAGCGACTGGCTGGTGATCGATTCGCCGGCCGGACTGCACGGCAAGAATCTCGAGCGTGCGCTGAAGCTCGCGCACAAGGTGGTGGTGCCGATTGCGCCGTCGCTGTTCGACATTCGGGCCAGCCAGGAATTTCTGGCCGCGCTGCATGCCGAAAAGGCGGTGCGCAAGGCGCATGCTTTCGTCGCCGTGGTCGGCATGCGCGTCGATCCGCGCACCCGCGCCGGGGTCACGCTGGAGCAGTTCATGGCGCAGCAGGATCTGCCGGTGCTGGCGCATCTGCGCAACACCCAGCATTATGTCAACGCCGGGTTCGAGGGCAAGAGTCTGTTTGATTTGCCGCCGCATATCGCCGAACGCGATATCGAGCAGTGGCAGGGGCTGATCGACTGGCTGGAGGCTTGAGTTTTCGCGCGCTGCGCGCGCCCAAACCGGTTTAATGCGTGGTCGGCTTCATCAGATTGACCACCTGCGGCTTCACCACGCTCTTGGTCGACGAGCACGAGCCGTCTTCCTGCACGCCGAGCTGGCGCTCGGCTTCGGTCAACAGGTTGATCACGTCCACGTAGAACTTGTCGTTCGCCATCAGGCGCGCGGTGCGGCCGCCCTCGTTGGTGGCGAGCACGTCGGCGCCGTTGTTGATCAGCCATTCCACCACCGGGGCGTCGCCGCCGCCGGCGGCCAGCATCAGCGGCGTGATGCCGAAGAAGATGCGCGCGTCGAGCGCGGCACCCGCTTCGTGTAACACTTCGATGACTTCCACGTAGCCACGCTCGGTCTCGCCGTTGTAGGCGGCCTTGGCGAGTGCGGTCCAGCCCTGCGGCGACTGCGCGTTGACGTCGGCACCGGCGGCGATCAGCACCTGCACCGCAGCAACGTGGCCGCCATGGGCGGCGTGCATTAGCGCGGTTTCGCCGGCCTCGTCGACGGCGGCGTGATCGGCGCCGGCCTCCAGCAGTTTCTTGATCTGTGCGGCATCGCCCGACTGGGCGGCGGCGAATAATTCCTGGGACATGGGACGCTCCTGCGTTTTGTTCGATTGGCAGCAAGCGTACAATTGTTGACCAATTTAATCAACTATTATGCCCTCATGCCCAATCGTCTCGCCACCGAACCCAGCCCCTATCTGCTGCAGCATGCCGACAATCCGGTCGACTGGTACCCCTGGGGCGCCGAAGCGCTGGAAAAAGCCCGACGCGAAGACAAGCCCATCCTGCTGTCGATCGGCTATTCGGCCTGCCACTGGTGCCACGTGATGGCCCACGACTGCTTCGAGGACGCCGAAGTGGCCGCAGTGATGAACCGGCTGTTCGTGAATATCAAGGTCGACCGCGAGGAGCGCCCCGATCTCGACCAGATCTACCAGTCCGCGCACCAGCTGCTGACCCGGCGCGGCGGTGGCTGGCCGTTGACGGTGTTCCTGACGCCCGACCAGACGCCGTTCTTCGCCGGCACCTATTTTCCCAAGACCCCGCGTTACCAGCTGCCGGGTTTCATCGACCTGATGGAAAACATCGCGCGCGCCTGGCACGAGCGGCGTGGCGACGTGCTGGCGCAGAACGAGGCGGTGCGTGCTGCGCTGGCCCAGCAGCAGCCGGCGCCCGACCCGCAGACCGCCTTGAGCGCCGAGCCGCTGGCTGCGGCGGTGCGCGATCTGGCCGAGGCCTTCGATCCGGTCTGGGGCGGCTTCTCGCGCGCGCCCAAGTTCCCGCGCCCGGGCGAGCTGTTCTTCCTGCTGCGGCAGGCGCAGGGCGGCAATGCGCAGGCGCGCGAGATGGCGCTGTTCTCGCTGAAGAAAATGGCCTCGGGCGGCGTGGTCGACCAGCTCGGCGGCGGTTTCTGCCGCTATTCGGTCGACGAACAGTGGGCGATTCCGCACTTCGAGAAAATGCTCTACGACAACGGCCCCTTGCTGCATCTGTATGCCGACGCCTGGGCGCTGACCGGCGAGCCGCTGTTTGCCGACACCGCCGTCGGCATCGTCGACTGGCTGCTGCGCGAAATGCGCGCACCCGAAGGGGGTTTTTATTCCGCGCTCGACGCCGACAGCGAAGGCCACGAAGGCAAGTTCTATGTCTGGACGCCGGATCAGGTGCGTGCGCTGCTGACCGAATCCGAGTACGCGGTCGCGGCGCTGGTATATGGTTTCGACCAGCCGCCGAATTTCGAGAACGCGAGCTGGAACCCCATTCTCGCGCGTCCGTTGGCGGACGCTGCGGCTGAATTGGAGCTGGCCGAATCCGCCGCCGCCGCGCTGCTGAAAAGCGCGCGCCAGAAGCTCTTCGCCGCCCGCGAAACCCGGGTGCGGCCGGGGCGCGACGACAAGCAGCTCACCAGCTGGAATGCGCTGATGATATCCGGACTGGCGCACGCCGGCCGGGTAATGGCCCGCCCCGACTGGGTTGCCGAGGCGCACGCCGCGCTCGATTTTCTGCGGACGCATCTGTGGCGCGACGGGCGTCTGCTCGCCAGCTTCAAGCACGGCGAAGCGCGGCTCAACGCCTACCTCGACGACTATGCCTTCCTGCTCGACGCGCTGCTGGAAACGCTGCAGGCCGGCTACCGCGAAGTCGACATGGCGTGGGCGCAGCAACTGGCCGAGGCGCTGCTGACGCATTTCGAGGATCGCGAGGCGGGGGGCTTCTTCTTCACCAGCCACGACCACGAAGCGCTGATCACCCGTCCCAAGCCCGGCTATGACAATGCGATGCCGTCCGGCAACGGCGTCGCCGCGTTCGCCCTGCAGCGCCTCGGTCATCTGCTTGGCGAACCGCGCTATCTGGAGGCCGGCACGCGCTGCCTGACCCTGTTTCACGCCCAGCTGGTGCAGCAGCCGATCGCCTATCCCACGCTGCTGGCGGTGCTGGATGAAGCCCTGATGCCGCCGCGGGTGATCCTGTTGCGCGGCCCGGCGGCGGGGGTGGGCACGTGGGCGACGACGCTGGCGACCAAGCTCGGCGCGCGCGACCTGCTGCTGGCGCTGCCGAATGGCGTGGACGTGCCGGCCGCGCTGGCAAAGCCGGAATCGGATCGGCCCGCAGCCTGGATCTGCAGCGGCACGGCCTGCCAGCCGCCGCTCAGCGACCTGTCGGCATGGAAGGACTGAGCCGACGAATCAGCATTTGCTGTTAGGAACCCGGCGCGCCGCCTGCTATCAAAAAGGAGTCCTTCATTATTCGGGAGTCGTCATGAGTACCCATACCGAACATGCCATATTCCACCCCAAGGCCGCGCGCATGGATTTGCCGGGCATCCGCCATGTGTCACTCGATCAACCCTTCCACTGGCTGCGCGACGGTGCAAAAGACATGGTCCGGGCCTGGCCGCTGAGCCTGTTCTACGGCATCGTGTTTGCGATCCTGGGCTACGCCCTGGTGCACAGCGCATGGGACAAGCCGCATCTGGCGATGGCGCTGACTTCCGGCTTCCTGTTCGTCGCGCCGGTGCTGGCCACGGTGTTCTATTGCGTGAGTCATCGCCTGGAACACCATCACAAATTGCCCAGCCTGTTCGTCCCGCTGCTGTCCTGGCGGGCCAACCCCAGCTCCCTGGGCCTGTACACGGTGATGCTGGTGTTCGTGCTCATTTCCTGGGAGCGCATGACGGCGATTCTGGTTGCCATGTTTCTCAGCGGTTCCGGTATCAGCCTGGGCGAGTTGCTGAGCCTGAGCGCTGTGCAGCAGCATCCGGATTTCTTCCTCGCCTACTTCGCGTTCGGCGGGATCCTGGCGCTGACGATATTCAGCGTCTCGGTGGTGTCGCTGCCGATGATGCTGCACCGCAAGGTCGACTTCGCCACCGCGCTGGTCACCAGCTTCATGGCGACGCGGCTCAATCTTCCGGCCATGCTGCTGTGGGCTGTGATGCTGGCTGGCCTGATCGGGGTCGGCATGGCGACCGATTTCATCGCCATGGCACTGATCTTCCCGTGGCTGGGGCATGCCAGCTGGCATGCCTACCGCGAACTGGTAGAACGGGAGTAGGCTAGGCAGCTCAATGTCTGCGTGCGCTGGTAGCAAAAAACCAAGTTCCTGTATTGCGCAGGGGGGGTTTTCCCTTAATATGGCACTCATGAAGAAGTGCCTGACCAACCCGACTTCCCACGGAGAACTTGTGATGATGAAACTGATGATGACCGCAGCCACCGCTGCTCTGCTCACCCTGTCCGGCGTGGCTTCGGCCAATGAAGGCCAGGCGCTGGCACAGAAGAATGCCTGCATGTCCTGCCATGGCGTCGACAAGAAAATCGTCGGCCCGGCCTTCAAGGAAGTGGCGGCCAAGTATGCCGGCGACAAGACCGCGCCCGACCGCCTGGTGGCCAAGGTGAAGACTGGCGGCAAAGGCGTGTGGGGCCAGATCCCGATGCCGCCCAACCCGCAGGTGAAGAGCGAAGAAGCCGCCAAGATCATCGCCTGGGTGCTGAGCCTGAAGTGATCCGAGCAGCAACACCGCGCAAAGGCCGACCGAGTGTCGGCCTTTGTCATTCCGGCAGGCGCGGTTTCGCCGCAAGTTTGTTATTGTGACGGGCAACAACAACTCAGGGGGCGCAGATGGTGATTCATCCTTATTTCCTCGTCGTGGCCGCGGTCCTGTTTCCGCAGATGGCGCTGGCCGCCGGACCCGACGCGGTTGACGCCTTTTTCGGCACGCTTAACGGCTATCTTGCCAGCGTCATTTTCTATGATGTCTATCCCGGCGAGCCGGTCATGCCCTTCATCGTCGCCTGGCTGATCGTCGGCGCGGTCTATCTCACCTTCCGATTCAGCTTCGTCAACCTGCGCATGATGGGCCACGCATTCAGGGTGCTGCGGGGCAAATACCACACCGCCGACGACAAGGGTGAAGTCAGCCCCTTCCAGGCGCTGACCACCGCGCTGTCGGCCACCGTCGGGCTGGGCAACATCGCCGGAGTGGCGATCGCGATTTCAATCGGCGGGCCGGGCGCTACGTTCTGGATGATTGTTGCAGGCTTTCTCGGCATGACAACCAAGTTCACCGAGGCCACGCTGGCGCAGCGTTACCGCGAAGTGCGCCCCGATGGCCGCATCATGGGCGGCCCGATGGAATACCTGTCGCGCGGCTTCGCCGAATTCAAGCTGCCGCGCACCGGCAAGGTCCTGGCCGGCATGTTCGCCATCTTCACCGTGCTCGGTTCCTTCGGTGCCGGCAGCGCGTTCCAGGTCAGCCAGTCGCTCGGCGCGGTGCAGGAACTGTTCCCGTTCTTCCAGGAGGTGCCGATCGCCTACGGTCTGATCATGGGCCTGGCGGTGGGCGTCGTCATCATCGGCGGTCTGCGCCGCATCGCGCACACCGCCGAAGCGGTGGTGCCGACGATGATCCTGATCTATCTGGCGGCCTGCCTGTGGATCGTGCTCGGCAACATCGAGCAGGTGCCGCAGGCGCTGGCCCAGATCGTCACCGAAGCCTTCGCGCCGATTGCAGTGGCGGGCGGCATGGTCGGCGCGCTGGTGCAGGGTTTCAAGCGCGCGGCATTTTCCAGCGAGGCAGGCCTCGGTTCGGCGGCCATCGTGCACTCCACCGCCTCGGTCAAGTACCCGATCCGCCAGGGCATGGTCGCGCTGTACGAGCCCTTCATCGACACCATCGTCATCTGCACCATGACCGCACTGGTCATCATCCTGACCGGCGTCTACAACGACCCCGCCACGCTGGCGATCCGCGAGGCCAGCAAGGGCGCGGCGCTGACCTCGGTGGCGTTCGCCACGGTATCGGACTGGTTCCCCATCATCCTCACCGTGTCGGTGGTGCTGTTTGCCTACAGCACGATGATTTCGTGGTCCTATTACGGCGAACGCTGCTGGACCTACCTGTTCGGCGAACGGGTGTCGATGGTGTACCGTGTGCTGTTCCTGCTGTTCATCGTCGTCGCCTCGGTGGCGAGCGCGGCCAACATGCTCGATTTCACCGATCTGCTGGTGCTGGCGATGGCCTTCCCCAACCTGATCGGCCTGTATCTCCTGAGCGGCAAGGTGCGCGCCATGCTGACGGAGTATCAGCACAAGCTGAAAAGCGGCGAGCTCGACCGCGAAGTCCAGAAAATCTGAGGAAGCGGCCCGGCCCTACCGGCCGCAGGCGGAAGTGAAACGGTGCAGCCGGCGCTCGGTCAGCACCGCGTCGAGCGGCATGTCCCACGGCTCGTGCGGCAGCGCATCGACCCGCTGGCACTCGTAGGCGAGCCCCACCAGGCGCGGCTTGCGCCACATACGACGATGCCGCATGAAGGCCAGCGTGGCATCGTAATAGCCGCCGCCCATGCCCAGCCGATGGCCCTCGCGATCAAACCCCACCAGCGGCATCAGCAGCAGGTCGAGCTGGCGCGCGCGCAGGGGTTTTGCGTCGATCGGCTCTGGAATGCCGTAGCGATTCTTCGTCATCGGGGTGGCGCGGCCGAGTCGTCCGAACCGCATCAGCCGCCCGCGTCGCGGCAGTATCGGTAGGTAGCATGCGCGCTGCATGTACAGCGCCTGGTTAAGCAGGGGATGGGCGTCGAACTCGCCGCCCTGCGGCAGGTAAAAACCGATGCGTTGCGCGCGCAGCAGCAGACCGTGGCGCAAGGCCAGCCGCAGTGCGGCGCGCGCGGCATGGCGACGCTCGGCCGGCCGGAACGCATTGCGCGCGGCCTTGAGCTGGCGTCTCAGGGTGTATTTGTCCATCAGGAAAAGAGGGCTCCCCACCTGTGCCGTGACTGGCTGCGGACTCTTGAACCTGGGTCCAAGACGGCCGCGCTCAAAGACGCTTTGGGCACATGAGACGTGTCACGCGCACACCCGCATCGGAATAGATCGCAGCCTTGCACGTATGCATTGGTTCAGAGAAATTGCAACCAGCCTCGAACACCGCAGGGAGCATTTGTAGTGTATGCCATTTCCGGATCAAAAGGACGGCCCGGCCGAATCGCGCGCAAACCGGCAAAGACCCTGCTGCGGGTGTGAAATCAGAACAGCGTGTCCTGGTCTTCCAGCACCGTGTCCAGCAGCGCGCTGCAATGCGTCAGCCGGCTACGGGCTTCCTCGACCACGCCGCCGCCCTGGGTCAGCAGGTCGTGCGCCAGGTTGAGGCCGGCCATGATCGCGATGCGTTCGGCGCCGATCACCTTGCCGCTGTCGCGGATGCCGCGCATTTTTTCGTCCAGATAGTCGGCCGCCGCGATCAGCGCCGACTCCTCGTCGCGCGCGCAGACCACCTTGTAGGCGCGGCCCAGGATATGAATTTCAATCGAGCGCGGACCGGCCATCAGACATCCTCCGGCAGGGTTTCGAGCAGGGCTTGCAGCCGTGCCTTGGCGGCATCCAGCCGGGTCGTCAGCTGCCTGCTGTCCTGCTGCGCGGTCAGAAGCTGTTGGCGCAGCGCAATGTTTTCGTTGCGCAGCGTCTGGCACAGTTCCGCCACCTGGCGGATCTTGGCTTCTAGGGTATCGAGTTCGGCGTGCATGCCGCGACTATAGGGGGCGCCGTGCGGCGGGTCAATCGCGGGTCGGACGGGTGCGCGCGCGGCAACACCCCGGTTATAATGCGCGGCTTCAGGTGCCGACGCGACGTCCCGTCGCCGAGGATAAACGGGAAACAGGTGTGTGGCTCAAGCCATCAAGCCTGTGCTGCCCCCGCAACGGTAAGCGCTAAACGGTCCATCACACCGCCACTGGGTTCGCCCGGGAAGGCGATGGTCTTACAAGCGCGAGCCCGGATACCGGCCTGAGCCCTGTCGTGAATACGGCAGCGGATCGTGCAACGCGCCTGCGGGGAACCGGGCGCCCAAACCGGACTTCATCATGCGTCAAACTCCTCTCGCGCTCGCCCTGGGCGTTGCTTTCGTTACTTTCGCCCATGCGGAAACCCTGCCGGAATTCGTCGGCGAAACCATCATTGTTACGCCGACGCGGGTGCCGCTTGCCGACGTGGATGCGCCCTTTGCCTCGGAAGTTCACACCCGCAGCATGATCGAGCAGTCGGGCGCGGCATCGCTGTATGACTATCTTGTGCAGCATACGTCCGTGCAGGTTCTGTCCAGCTATGGCAACAAGTTCACCCCCAAAATCGACATGCGCGGCTACGGCATCGGCGATGGCTACCAGAACATCGTCGTCTCGCTGGACGGCCGCCGGCTGAATAATATCGACGGGGTGCCGCAACTCATCGGCGCGATCCCGCTGGCCGATATCGAGCGCATCGAAATCACCAAGGGCAGCGGTTCGGTGATGTTCGGCGATGGCGCAACGGCAGGCTCGATCCAGATTTACACCCGGCCCCATCAGGGCGTTTCATTCGCCGCATCCGCCGGCAGCCATGGTGCCGTGACAGGAACGGCGACGGCGGGCTTGAGAACGGAGAAGATCAGGCTCTCGGCCAGCGCGGACTATTCCGGACTGGACGGATACAGCGCGACCGACCCCAGCGGCCATACCGACGAGTCCCGCAGCCGTACCCTGCGCGGCAGTCTGGCGTTCCATCCGCACGAGCGCGTGGAAATTGACATCGATGCCGGCAGCAGCCGTATCGATGCGCGCTATCCCTCCCCGCTCACCCTTGCGCAATTCACGGCCGACCCCGCGCAAGTCGGCAACAATCCCTGGGTCATGCCCGCCAACGCGTATTCCCATCAGAAATTCGAATCGGACACCTGGCGGATTCAGACCAAACTGGATCTGAGTCAGGCGTGGACGCTGATGGCCAGCCATAGCCAGGAGGACAAGCTTTCCAATTTCGTTTCCTGGAATTCCGAGTCCAATTACGACTACGCGGCTGACGACCTGGCCCTGCAATATCGCGGGGGGGCCTTCAACCTTACGGCGGGCCTGCAAACCTTTGACGGCACCCGCTTCGGCAGCAACAACCGCACCAGCAAGGACAATACCGGCTGGTACGTCCAGGGACAGTACCAGCTCGACCGCACGACGTTTTCCGCGGGCGCGCGCCGGGAGAATGTGGAATATGCCTATGCGCCCAACGCCGGGACCGCGCTTCACGCCGACCACAAGCTGACGGCCTGGGATGTCGGTGTGAACCATCGCCTGGATAAGCAGTTCTCGCTGTTCGCCAACGTCAACCGTGCTTTCCAGGCCCCGGACATCGACCGCTTCTTCAATTGGGGCGGTACCTTCAACGCTTTCATCGAACCCGCCGTCAGCCACACTGCAAACGTCGGCTTGAATCATGTCACTCCGACGAACCGGCTGAAGCTCACGCTGTTCCGCGCCAACCTCAAAAACGAGATTTATTACAACGCGCTGACGTTCACCAACACCAACCTCGACAAAACCCACAAATACGGTCTGGAACTGCAAGACAGCTGGCGCGTCACCGAAACCCTTACGGCCACGCTTAATTACGCCTGGACGCAGGCGATCATCGATCGGGAAAATGACGGGGGCGGCGCCTACAATGGCAAGGAGCTGCCCGGTGTGCCTCGCCACGGCGTGACGCTGGGGCTGAACTGGCGGCTCACCCCCGCATCGAGCTTCAATATTGCGCATACGTGGCGCAGCGAGACCTGGGCAGCGGAAGATTTCGACAACAACAACGTGCAGAAACAGGCAGCGTATCAGTCGACCAATCTCGCCTATCGCTATCGCCACAAGCAGTGGGAAGGGTTTGTTGCCGTGGACAATGTGTTTGATCAATCGAACGGCATCTGGATTCGCGATGACGCGATTTATCCAGTCAACTTCACCCGTTCCTGGCGGGTCGGGATGAAAGCCGATTTTTAATGGCGCGCTGGGTGCATGCGCCGGAGGCGTCAGGGTGAGCAAAGACGATGTTGCCATCGGGCAAGGCCTGCCCGATGAGGAATCAGGCAAAAACGCCCGCCATGCCGCCCGCATGGCGCGCAAGAAGGCGGTGATCGACGCCGCGATTGCCGCCGCCAGCGACGAACGCGGGCTGCTGCTCGTCATCACCGGCAACGGCAAGGGCAAGAGCACCTCGGCCTTCGGCATGGTGGCGCGCGCGCTCGGCCACGGCATGAAGGTCGGCGTGGTGCAGTTCATCAAGAGCCGCACCGACACCGGCGAGGAAGCCTTCCTCGGTAAGCAGCCCGGCGTCGAATGGCACGTCACCGGCGACGGTTTCACCTGGGACACGCAGAACCGCGAACAGGACATTGCCACCGCCGAGCGCGGCTGGACGATCGCCGCGCGCATGCTGGGCGATCCCTCGATCAACCTGGTGGTGCTCGACGAACTGACCTATCTGCTGAGCTACGGCTACCTCGACAGCGATCGCGTGCTCGACGCGCTGGCGCACCGCCCCGCCATGCAACACGTCGTCGTTACCGGACGCGCTGCCACCGACGCGCTGATCGAGCTGGCCGACACGGTGTCGGTCATCGCCGACGAGAAGCACGCGTTCCGCGCCGGGGTCAAGGCGCAGCCCGGCATCGATCTGTGATGTGTTTGTAAGTAAACCCGGCCTGCCACGACCTAGCTTCATCATTGATAAAACGGGGCAGGACATGAAACCGGGTATTCGCAGCGTATTCATTCTGGGGGCGCTGATCGCGTTGATCGCGGCGGGCTCGTCGTATTGGGCCGGCGAGCAGCTCAGCCGTGCCGGCCAGTCGGTGGACGACGCGCGCGCGGTCACATTCAAGTCGTACCGCATCGCGCAATCGCTCAAGGCGCTGGCCGCTGGCTACGAGCTGACGATGAACGAGTTCTATTCGACCGTGCTGAAATTCCCCTCCTATCAAAAGAAGGCCGCTGCGCAACAGGCTGCGATCGATGCCGAACTGGCTGCGCTGGCGACACTGCAGGCGGGCGATCAGGCGGTTGCGGCCGAACTCGCGCGGCGCTTCAAGGGCATGGACGGATTCCGGGCCGAACTGGAGCAGGCGCTGGTTGCCGACGAGACGGACTGGGATGCGGCGCGCGAAGCCCTGTTCAAGCTGAATGTGCTATCGGTGCAGGCGATCCAGCAGGCGGATTTTCTGGGCCAAAGCGCCAGCCAGCGTGCCGCAACCCTGGACCTCGACTGGCAGGCGCAGCGAGGGCAGGCCGTGCTGTGGCAGCGCATCGCCACCGGACTGGCCTTGCTGGCAGTCGCGCTGCTGGGTTTCAGCGCGCTGCGCATGAAGTCCTAGCGCCAGCGTCGGCGTCATCATGCTGTAACCCGAACGCAATACAACGCAGACTTCCCCCAACCGGAGTCCGCCGTGCGTATCCTGATGGTGTCCGACGTGTATTTCCCGCGCGTCAACGGTGTCTCCACGTCCATCCAGACGCTGCGCCAGGCGCTGGCCGAAGCGGGGCACACCAGCGTGCTGGTGGTGCCGGACTATCCGCACACGGCGGCCGCGGCCGATATCGTGCGAGTGCCCGGCTGGCCGATACCGCGCGATCCGGAAGACCGGCTGATGCATCCGCGCGCGCTGGCCGCCGCGCTGGCTCAGCTGGATCCCGCCGATTTCGACCTCGTCCACATCCACACCCCCTTTCTTGCGCACCGCGCCGGCGTGCGCTGGGCGCGCCGGCATGGGCTGCCGTGCGTCGAGACCTACCACACGCTGTTCGAGGAATATTTCCATCATTACCTGCCGTTCCTGCCGAAAAAATTGCTGGCGGCCGCCGCCCGCATGATCTCGCGCAAGGAATGCGACGGCGTCACCGCGGTGATCGCACCGTCGTCGGCGATGAAGCGCACGCTCGAAGCGTACGGCGTCAGCAGCCCGATCCACATCATTCCCACCGGGCTCAATCTCGCCGATTTCGCCCACTGCGACGGCCCCGCATTCCGTGCCCGCCACGGCATCGCAGCGGCGCGGCCGGTGATGGCCTACGTCGGCCGGGTGGCGTTCGAGAAAAACCTCGATTTCCTGCTGCAGGTGACCGACGCGGTTCGGCGGGAACGCCCAGACGTATTGCTGATGATTGCCGGCGAAGGTCCGGCGCGGCCGTCGCTCGAACGCGCCGTGGCGAAGCGCGGGCTGGCCGGCAACGTGAAATTCGTCGGCTACCTCGAACGCCGGACCGAGTTGCCGGCCTGCTACTGCGCGGCGGACGTGTTCGTGTTCGCCTCCAAAACCGAAACCCAGGGCCTGGTGCTGCTGGAGGCGATGGCGCTCGGCGTGCCGGTGGTGGGCCTGGCCGAAATGGGAACGAAGGACGTGCTGCAGGAAGGGCAGGGCTGCCGCATCGCGCCGGACGACGTCGCCGGCTTTGCCGGGGTGCTGGCACCGCTGCTGGCCGATCGCGCGGCGGCCCAGGCGCTGGGTGCCGCCGGCAAGGCGTACGCCGCCACCTGGAGCGAGGCACGCATGGTCGCATCCGTCCTCGCGCTTTATCAACGCCTGCATCCGGAATTCAGCAGAGGCACCCCGCGCGGCATAATCGCGGAGTGAACCCCGCTCCCACCGTCGGGCGCTTTGCGCCGTCCCCCACCGGTCCCCTGCATGCAGGCTCGCTCGTCGCCGCCGTGGCGAGCTGGCTCGACGCCCGCGCGGCCGGGGGGCGCTGGCTGGTGCGGATGGAAGACCTCGACCGGCTGCGCTGCGAAGCGGGCGCGGCCGACGTCATTCTGCACCAGCTCGATGCCTACGGCTTGACTTGGGATGGCGATGTGCTCGTCCAGTCGACGCGTGACGACGCCTATGCTGCGGCGCTCGATGCGCTGAAAGCGCAGGGCGCGGTCTATCCCTGCGCTTGCACCCGCAGCCAGCTCGCTGATGTGTCACGCAACCACGAAGGCGAGATCGTCTACCCCGGCACCTGCCGCAATGGCTTGCCGGCCGGCGCGGTCGCCCGGGCCTGGCGCGTCCGCGTACCGGATGTAAGCACCCACTTTCATGATCGCATCCACGGTGATCTGCAGCAGAACCTGGCGCACGCGGTCGGCGATTTCATCGTCAAGCGCGCCGACGGCCTGTTCGCCTACCAGCTGGCGGTCGTGGTCGACGACGCCTTCCAGGGCATCACCCACGTCGTGCGCGGCGCCGACCTGTTGTGGAACACCCCGCGCCAGATTCATCTGCAAAGCCTGCTCGGCCTGCCGACGCCGGTCTATGCGCACGTGCCCCTCGTCATCAATGCCGCGGGACAAAAGCTCTCCAAGCAGACCCTCGCGCCCGCGCTGCCCGAGCGCAGACGCGGCATGGTGCTGGCGCAGGCCCTCGCCGTCCTCGGCCATCCGCCGCCGCGAGAACTGGCAGGCGCCAAGCCAGCCGATCTCCTGGCGTGGGCAAGTGCCCATTGGCACATTGAAAATGTGCCCACTCACCCCGCGGTTGCCAAGCCCACCCAAGCCCCCGACAATCTGCCCTAGCCCCTAGCCCCTAGCCCCTAGCCCCTAGCCCCTAGCCCCTGACCCCTGACCCCTGACCCCTGACCCCTGACCCCTGACCCCTGACCCCTGACCCCTGACCCCTGACCCCTGCCATGGCCCAGCTCCCCTCCGCCGTCGAACAAGTCCTGCGCGTCCACGCCGCCTTCATCCATACCGTCGTCAACGCGCTGCGCGACCGCAGCCAGCTGCCCGACCTGATGAAGCAACTCGACGCCGCCGAGCAGGCCGGCTGGCCGCGGCTGGTCGGCGCGCTACGCCACGTGATCAATGGCCGCCGCGATCCGTCGATCAAGCTGGGGCTGGACGAGGAAGACGGCATCCTACTCGACGCCATTCTGCGCGGCATCGACAACCCCGCCACGCTGCCTGGGCTCGACGCCCAACCGGACGGCAGCGCCGCCGCGCCGGGGCTGGCCGCGCTGATCGATGCCGCCGCGAGGGGGGACGCCCAGGCGATGTCAGTACTCGCCAACATGGCCGAGCAGATGATGAAGGCGGGCGGCGACATGGCGCTGCTGGGTGGCCGCATGCGCCGGCTGGTCAACGGCGAACGCGACGCCGACCCGCTGGTCGCCGGCATGGGGCCGCTGGGACGCGAACTCTTGATCAGGCTGCTCGACGAATTGGCGAAACTGCGGCCGCAGTAAGTCCCGCGCAACCCGGAATCGCCGCCTCTTCTCCCGGCAACGCGCTTTGACAGCGCATGTCCCGATCAGCTAAAATGCGCGCCTTTTCGGCGGTCGCTGGCCGAAGAAGCAGTTCCCAAGGTGATGTAGCTCAGTCGGTTAGAGCATCGGATTCATAATCCGGGGGTCGGTGGTTCAAGTCCACTCATCACCACCATATTCCGTTTCGTTGCCGCCCGGTCCAAATGCAGCGGCGAAATCCCCGCCCCCAGTCTATTCACTGTCCCGGCATATGATCCCAGCAACCGCATTCGACCGCTTTCTCCCCCGATCAATCCTGCACGGATGCGGGGTTGCAAGTTTCCCGGTCACTTCGCGGGAAGCCGGCACCGCTACACACCCGCTGGCACGTCCGGTCGTGCGCCTGCCTTTGTCGCGCCTCCTTGCCTACCGCGGTAGGCTGCGTCGTTGCTTCGCGGCAGACACCCGCCCAAACGCACCATCGGGTGCGTCCGACTACGGTTGCTAGGATCATGAAAAAAATCTACATCAAAACCTTCGGCTGTCAGATGAACGAGTACGACTCGGACAAGATGGCCGATGTGCTCAACGTCGCCGAAGGCCTGACGCCGACCTCGACCCCGGAAGATGCCGACGTCATCCTGTTCAATACCTGCTCGGTGCGCGAGAAGGCACAGGAAAAGGTGTTCCACGACCTCGGCCGGGTGCGCCATCTGAAGCAACTCAATCCGAATCTGATCATCGGCGTCGGCGGCTGCGTCGCATCGCAGGAAGGCGCCGCCATCGTCGCCCGTGCGCCCTTTGTCGACGTGGTGTTCGGCCCGCAGACCCTGCACCGCCTGCCCGAACTGATCGCGAAGAAACGCGAGACCGGCCGCGCCCAGGTCGACATCAGCTTTCCCGAAATCGAGAAGTTCGACCACCTGCCGCCGGCGCGCGTCGAAGGGTCGTCGGCTTTCGTCTCGATCATGGAGGGCTGCTCCAAGTACTGCACCTTCTGTGTCGTGCCCTACACCCGCGGCGAGGAAGTCTCGCGCCCGTTCGACGACGTCATCGCCGAAGTGTCGCGCCTGGCCGAGCACGGGGTGAAGGAAGTCACCCTGCTGGGACAGAACGTCAACGCCTACCAGGGCGCGCTGGACGAGGGCGGCACCGCCGACTTCGCCTTCCTCCTGGAAATGGTGCACGAGATTCCCGGCATCGAAAGAATCAGGTACACCACCAGCCACCCGCGCGAAATGACGCAGCGGCTGATCGCGTGCTACGGCACGCTGCCCAAGCTGGTGTCGCACCTGCATCTGCCGGTGCAGTCCGGTTCCGACCGCATCCTGGCGGCGATGAAGCGCGGCCACACCGTGCTCGAATTCAAGTCGATAGTCAGAAAGTTGAGAGAGCAGCGCCCCGACCTCTGCCTGTCGTCCGACTTCATCGTCGGCTTCCCCGGCGAGACCGAGGCTGACTTCGAGGCGACGATGACGCTGATCCGGGAACTCGACTTCGATGCCAGCTTTTCCTTCATCTACAGCAAGCGCCCCGGCACGCCGGCATCGGACTATCCGGACGTTGTGTCGGCCGAGCTGAAGACGCAGCGGCTGATGCGGTTGCAGGCGCAGATCGAGGCGCAGGCGCAGCAGGTGAACCAGGCCATGGTCGGCAGCGTGCAGCGCGTGCTGGTCGAGGGCCACGCCCGCAGGAATGCGGACGAGCTCGCCGGCCGTACCGACAACAACCGCATTGTCAACTTCGCCGGCCAGCCACGCCTGATCGGGCAGTTCGTCGATGTCACCATCACCCAGGCCCTGCCGCACAGCTTGCGCGGCGAAGTGGCCCTCACCGAAAGCGAAAGCGTTTGAAAACCGACGTCGTCGAACTGCGCCTGGCCCCGGAAGACAACCGGCGCCTGGCCAACCTGTGCGGACCGATGGACGAGAACCTGCGGCAGATCGAGGCGGCGTTCGACGTCACCATCGGCCGCCGCGGCTCAAGCTTCCGGGTCAGCGGCGATGCCGCCCAAGCCGAAAAGGGCGCGCAGGCAATCGAGCATTTCTACAATCGCGCGCACGACGAGCTCTCGCTCGACGACATCCAGCTGGGCCTGGTCGAGCTCACGCGCGGCCGCGCCGACGAGGAAGGCCCCGCGCTGCGAACCCGCCGCGCGGATCTCCGCGCGCGCACGCCGCGCCAGGGCGAATACATCGAACAGATCCGCAGCCACGACATCACCTTCGGCGTCGGCCCCGCCGGCACCGGCAAGACCTATCTGGCGGTGGCGTGCGCAGTCGATGCGCTGGAACGCGAACAGGTCAAGCGCATCGTGCTGACGCGCCCGGCGGTGGAAGCCGGCGAGCGGCTCGGCTTCCTGCCGGGCGACCTGACGCAGAAGGTCGATCCGTATCTGCGGCCGCTGTACGACGCGCTGTACGACCTGATGGGCTTCGACAAGGTGACGCGCCTGATCGAGCGCCACGCCATCGAG
>DAHWJK010000026.1:0-4259 GCA_027344185.1 Thiobacillus sp. | reverse complement strand
CCGGACGCGCGGTAGGTGTCGATCCTGAGGTCGGCCGGGTTGATGTCGATTTCGCCGACTTCGTCGGCTTCCGGCATCACCGCCACGGTGCAGGCCGAGGTGTGGATGCGGCCCTGCGATTCGGTTTCCGGCACCCGCTGCACGCGGTGGCCGCCGGATTCGAACTTCAGTCGCGAATAGGCGCCGTGGCCGACGATGCGGATGATGGCTTCCTTGTAGCCGCCGACTTCGCCGGGGTTTTCCGACACGATCTCGACCTTCCAGCCGCAGCGCTCGGCGTAGCGCGTATACATGCGCAACAGGTTGCCGGCGAACAGCGCCGACTCGTCGCCGCCGGTGCCGGCGCGGATTTCCAGGAAGATGTTGCGCTCGTCGTTGGGGTCTTTCGGCAACAGCGCGGTTTGCAATTCGGTTTCCAGCCGTTCAACCTTGGACTCGCAGTCGGCGAGTTCGGCTTCGGCGAGTTCGCGCATGTCCGGATCGTCGAGCATGCCGCGGGCGGATTTCTGGTCGGCTTCGACCTGCTTGTAGGTGCGGTAAAGCGCCACCACCGGGGTGAGGTCGGCGTGCTCGCGGGTCAGCTTGCGATAGCGGTCCATGTCGCCGGCGATTTCAGGCTGCGACAACAGAGCGTCGAGTTCCTCCAGTCGCTCGTCGGCGCGAGCGAGCTTGTCGGCCAGCGAGGACTTCATTCCCAGGCCTCCCTCAATTGTCTCGGCTCAGCCCATACAGCTGGCTGATCAGCAGGGCAATCTGGTCGCGCTCGTCGCGCGCGGCGTGGTTGAGCGCGTGCGTGGGGGCGTGCAGCAGCTTGTTGGACAAGGCATGGCTCATCGCCTCGATCACCGCGCGCGGGTCTTCGCCGCGCGCCAGCGCCTTTTCGGCCTTTTCGATTTCATGGCGGCGATGGCGCTCGGCGCTGTCGCGCAGGGAACGGATCACCGGCACCAGTTCGCGGCCTTCCATCCAGTGCACGAAATGCTCGACGCTGGTTTCGATGATCGCTTCGGCCTGCGCCACCTGCGCCACGCGGTTGTCCATGCCTTCGCGCACCACCTGGCCGAGGTCGTCCACGCTATACAGAAAGACATCATCCATGTCGGCGACTTCGGCTTCGACGTCCCGGGGCACGGCAAGGTCGACGATGAAGATCGGGCGGTGTCGCCGCTGTTTGATGGCGCGTTCCAGCATGCCCTTGCCGAGGATGGGCAGCGGGCTCGCGGTGGAGGTGACGATGATGTCGTAGGCGGGCAGTTCGTCGGGCAGCGCGGTGAGCGGGATCACCCCGGCGCCGAAGCGTTCGGCCAGCGGACGCGCGCGCTCGGCAGTGCGATTGGCGACGGTCATCTTGCGCGGATGCTGCCCGGCGAAGTGCGTGATGCACAGCTCGATCATCTCGCCGGCGCCGATGAACAGGCAGGCCTGCTCGCGGATGCTGGGGAAGATGCGCTCGGCGAGCCGCACCGCGGCGGCGGCCATTGATACCGAGTTGGCGCCGATTTCGGTGCTGCTGCGCACTGCCTTGGCGACCGAGAAGGTGCGCTGGAACAGCTTGTGCAGCAGGAGTCCCAGCGTGCCGGCTTCTTCGGCGGCGGCGACCGCCTGCTTCATCTGGCCGAGGATCTGCGTTTCGCCCAGCACCATCGAATCGAGCCCGGCGGCGACGCGGAAGGCATGCTGCGCCGCCTTCTCGCGCGGCAGCGCATACAGGTAGGGCGCGAGTTCGCGGCGGTCGATATGGTGAAAGTCGGCCAGCCACTGCGCTACGTCGTCTGGGGAGGGCGTGTTGACGTACAGCTCGGTGCGGTTGCAGGTCGACAGAATGGCGACTTCGGACGCGCGCCGGCTCCGCGTCAGTTCGTGCAGCGCCTGCACCAGTTTTTCGGGGCCGAACGCCACCTGCTCGCGGATCGCGAGCGGTGCGGTGTGGTGGTTGACCCCGAGGGTGAGAAGCTGCATGACGGCAGAGGGCCGAAAAATCAAGACCGCTATTTTACTTTACCCGCCGCCTAAGCAGCGCGTGCAGGGACTTTGTTCAAATCAAAGCGCAGGCGGTCGTAATAGCGCCCGCGGTACAGCAGGCGGCGGTGTCCGGGCGAATCAGAGAAAGCGCTGCGGGTGTGCAGCACATTGTTGCAGAGGAGGCCCATGCCGGGGGCGAGCCGGGCGGTGAGGCGGTATTCCGAGCTGGCGAGGATGTCGGCGAGTGTCCGGACCGCGGCCTGGGTGACGGCGTCATCCTTCCACACGATCGAGCGGGTACGTGCGGTGTAGCGCATATAGAGAAAGCCCTGCTCGGGGTCGACTGCGAACACCGGGCCGCTCTGCTCGGGGCGGGCGACGTTGTCCTCGTCCATGCGCGCGGGGATGGTCATCGCATCGGGCTGCATCAGGGCGGCGATGTAATCCGGGTTGACGTCGCGCAGCTGGAGGTAGGCGATCTCGTGATCAAGCAGCGCGTTTTCGCCGCCGGATTCGGCGTCTTGCGCGCAGTGCAGTGTCATGCCGAGGATGCGGCGATCTAGCGTGTTGTAGTAGCCGTCGGTGTGCCAGTTGATCGGCTTGTGGGTGTAGGGAATGAATTCGCCGCGCACGCTGCCTTCATCGGCGGCGGGGGTGATGGACGAGAGACCGTCCTCGTCAGCGAGGTAGTTGCCCTCCAGCCGGACGAGGCCGAGTTGCTGCGCCAGTTGCCTGGGCAGCGACTTGTCGGCGGCAGGCAGGTGCGGCGCGCTGTAGATCGCCATGTTGGCGCGGGCGCAGCGGTCTTCGAGGGCAGCGCTCTCGTCAGCGGCGAGACGGCGCGGATCGGCCAGCGGCACGATCAGTTCGTCGATGCTGCGCGGATACGCGGCGAGTTTGGCGTCGCGCCAGGCGCGGTAGCCGGATTCGTTGGCGAGGTCGAACGGGGAGGGCGTTGCGGCCATTTATTCCGGCGGCAGCATGTCGGGCGAGCCGAAGCCGCGTTTGACCGGCGCATCGGACAAGAGGCCCTTGAAGCTTTTGCGGACCGTGCCCATCATCTCGGGCATCTCGATGTCCATGATCTGGTCCATGATCCAGGTCTTGTCGCTGTCGCCCATCTCGTCGCGGATCTGCAGGCCGAGGAAGCGCAGCGCAGGGAAGCTGGCCTTCTCGTCGTCGGGAAACTCGAACTCGGCATAGTCGTTGAAACGGCGGTTGAGGAAGTCGATGAACTCGGCCTTGAAATTGCGATTGCCGTCCGGGCCGACCACGCTGATGATGTTTTCTTCCATCAGTTCGCCCAGCCGCTTGGCCACCGCCTGCAGAACCGCGGTGCGGCGTTCCGGCGTCAGCGTGGCGTAGGCCATGCGGTCGCAGTAGTGCACCAGGAAGGCGAGGAATTCGGCGATCAGCTTGAAGCCGCGCGCCGGCGTGATGATGTCGTAGTTTTCGCGGCCGAGGTTATCCACTGCCTTGTCGGCGACGCGCCAGGTAGTGGTGGCGACCGCGGTGGCGATTTCCTCGGCGCTGCGCTCGCCGTCCTTCTTGAACCAGACGGTGCGGACTCTGACGGGTTTGACCATGGTGTGCTCCTTCTATGCAGCGTGCGTTATTCGCCGGTGGCGACGGGCCGGGCGGGGTCGGTGATCCACTCGCTCCACGAACCGGGATACAGCCGTGAACCGGGAAGGCCGGCGACTTCCATCGCCAGGATATTGTGGCAGGCGGTGACGCCCGAGCCGCACATGTGGATGACCTGCCAGGCCGGTTTGCCCTTGAGCAAAGCCTGGTAGTTCTCGCGCAGCGCTTCGGGCGGCAGGAAGGTGCCGTCGACGTCGAGATTCTCGTCGAACGGATAGTTGACGGCACCGGGCACGTGGCCGGCGACAGGATCGAGCGGCTCGAACTCGCCGGAAAAGCGGCGATCCGGGCGCGCATCAAGAATGAGCTGCTCGCCGGTCTTCGACGCGTGCAGTACCTCGTCTGCCGCCACGATTTGGGTGGGCTCGGGCAGGCAGGCGCAGGCGCCGCGGTGCGGCGCGGGGATCTCGGCATCGACCGGTCGCTTTTCGCGCATCCATTTAGGGTAGCCGCCGTCCAGCAGGGCCACGCCGGGGTGGCCGAGCCAGCGCAGCATCCACCACAGCCGGCCTGCCATGGCGCCATAGCTGTCGTCATACACCACCACCTGCTTGTTGACGCCGACGCCCCATTCGCAGAGCTTGTCGGTCAGCACACGCGGATCGGGCAGCGGATGCCGTCCGGTTTTCTCGCCCACTGGGGAGGACAGGTCG
>DAHWJK010000019.1:0-3617 GCA_027344185.1 Thiobacillus sp. | reverse complement strand
CGCCGACGTTGCGCACCACGGTCATGAAGACGCATTCGCGCGCGAAGCGTTCCGTCGCTTCGCGCGAAAAGCCGCGCGCCAGATAGAAGGCCCGAATCTGGTCGGGACTGATCTGGGTCAGCCGCACCTCGATGCCCTGGGTCTGGGTCTCCCAGGTGGCGAGACCGGTTTCCGCGTCGATGCTGGGGGCGGCGCTGGACAGCGCGGCCAGCGGCCATGCCGCCAGCAGGGTCAGGGTGATCCGTCGCATAGGCTAAAATTCGTTATCAATGGTGTTCCGAGCATGATTATGGCAGACCCTCTCCAGCACAAAGGCGCCGCGAAAACCGCGCGCATCCCGATCAAGATCGTGCCGCAGCCGCGCATGCGCCTGCCGTCGTGGATCCGCGCCAAATCGCCCAACGTGCCGAACGTCGCGCGGCTGAAAGGCATCCTGCGCGAGGCGAAGCTGCACACCGTGTGCGAGGAAGCGTCGTGCCCCAACCTCGGCGAATGCTTCGGCCACGGCACCGCCACCTTCATGATCCTCGGCGACCTGTGCACGCGGCGCTGCCCGTTCTGCGACGTTGGCCATGGCACGCCGCTGCCGCCGGACGTCGACGAGCCGCGCCACCTGGCCGAGACGATCGCGCTGATGGCGCTGAAATACGTGGTGATCACCAGCGTCGACCGCGACGACCTGCGCGACGGCGGCGCCGACCATTTTGCGCAGTGCATTGCCGCGGTGCGCGAAAAATCGCCCGCCACCCGGATCGAAATCCTCACCCCGGACTTTCGCGGGCGGCTGGACAAGGCGCTGGAAAAACTCGATACCGCGCCGCCCGACGTGATGAACCACAACCTGGAAACCGTGCCGCGCTTATACAAGGCGGCGCGCCCCGGCGCCGATTACGCGCATTCGCTGAAGCTGCTGAAGGATTTCAAACTGCGCCATCCCGATATCCCGACCAAATCCGGCCTGATGCTGGGCCTGGGCGAGGAGGACGACGAGATCCTGCAGGTGATGCGCGACCTGCGCGCGCACGACGTCGACATGCTGACGCTCGGCCAGTACCTGCAACCCTCGCAGCACCACCTGCCGGTGCTGCGTTTCGTCACCCCGGAGCGCTTTGCGCAGTTCGAGCAGGAGGCGCTGGCGATGGGCTTCAGGCACGCGGCCTGCGGGCCGATGGTGCGCTCGAGCTACCACGCCGACCAGCAGGCGGCGGGCGTCGAAGCCTGACGCTTTTCAGGCAGCGCCGAGCGAATCCGGCCGGCGGCGGCCGCTCCAGGCCAGCGCGGCCACCCCCAGCAGCATCAATCCCAGCATCGACGGTTCCGGCACGGCGTTCGACTGCGTCGCCAGCGGCTTGCCCGGCGGCGGGGCCTGCGTGTCGAGCGGCGTGTCGGCCAGCGGCAGAAGAGTCGGCAGGCCGGGCAGGATATCCGGGGGCAGGCCATTCTCTTTTTCTGGCGGCTGTTTGTCTGGATTCGGCTGGGGTTTCACCGGAGGCGGTGGAAATGGTTGTGTTTCATCCGGCTTCTCTGGTCCGCCTTGCTCGGGGTCTGTTTCGTCAGGATCCCCCTTGCCTGGGGGCAGAGGAGGCCCGCCGGCGACGGGCGGAACCGACGGGGTCGCGGGGGGCGTGGCGCCGGGCGGCAAGCCGCCCATCGGAGACGGGCCGCCGCCAGGCGGGCCGCCGAGGGACGGCGGATTCGCCGGGCCGCCGCTGTCGGGACCGAAGCCGCCGGCCGGCAGGGACTTGCCGGGCGATCTGCCGGAGGACATGCCGGGCTGTGCCGGACCGTTGCTGGCAAGGCCGGCGAACAGCGGATTGGCCGGATCGAAACTGCCCACGCCGCTGCCCTGCGCGGGCGTGTCTTCGGCGATGACCAGCGCGACGGTTTTTCCGTCGCGCCCGATGTTGAGGTGTTGCGGGATGCCGGTTTTAACCGTGACGGGATGCGCAGGCGTATCGGCGGTCTCGGGTTCGGCGCGGCTCAGGTGGAACGCGCCGCCGATCAGGGCAGCCGCGGTGACCGTGCTGACGATGATGCCTGCAGGCGTGAGCAGCGTGGTGAGCAGCAGACCCAGCAGGCCGATACGACGGATGCGCCGAGCGCGTGAAGCGGAGGAGGTACGGGGCATGGCAGCGGTCCGGATGCGGGAAGTGCAGGCAATGCCGCAATTCCCGTTCCACCCCGCCGTGCAGGCGCAGGCCGCACTCCGCCGTGCATGCCGCCGAGTTTGCGGAGTGCGATGCGTCCAGCGGCCGACGCCTTCGTCGACACTTCAACGCCGGTTTATTTGAGCAGCCGCTTGCGCGTCAGCGCCAGCGCGACGATATAACCCACGCTGCCATAGATCAGCAGGCCGGCGACATGCAGCGCAATGCCGTCGGGCATGTCGCCGACCACCAGCGGGCGCGCCAGGTCGATCGCGTGGGTCAGCGGCAGCCAGGCCGACACGGCCTGCACCGGCAGCGGCAGCTGCGACACCGGGAAGAATACGCCGCACAGCAGCACCATCGGCGTGATCACCAGCGTGAAGTAATAGAGGAAGAAATCGTAGCTCGGCGACACCGCGTTCATCACCAGCCCCAGGCCGCCAAAGCAGAAACCGACCAGCGCCACCACCGGGATGATCCACAGCGTCATCCAGAAATGGCCGTACAGCCCCAGCCCCCAGATCACCGTCAGGATCGCCACGCCCGAAAGCAGGCTCTTCGCCACCGCCCAGGTGAGTTCGCCCAGCATCACGTCGTCGAGCGTCATCGGCGCGTTGAGGATGGCGTCCCAGGTGCGCTGCACGTGCATGCGCGAAAAGCTCGAGTACAGCACCTCGAAGGTGGCCGCGTTCATCGTGCTGTAGGCCACGGTGCCGGCGGCGAGGAAAGTGAGATAGGGCATGCCGCCGACATCGGGCAGCAGGCTGCCGAGGCCGTAGCCCAGGCCCAGCATGTACAGCATCGGGTCGGCCAGGTTGCCGAGGATGGACGGAATCGCGAGCTTCTTCCACACCAGGTAGTTGCGCTGCCACACCGGGATAAAGCGCCAGGACAGCTGGGGTAAACGCAGATGCCTAATCACGCAGGTCCCTCCCGGTGAGCTTGAGGAACACATCCTCGAGGCTCGATGGCCGGTGCACGTAACGCAGTGTGGGTGCCTGCTTCAGCACGTCGATCACGCAGTCGGCGTCGTCGGTGTAGCAGAACAGCGTCTCGCCAACCGATTCGAAGCGCTGGCAGACCTGGCTGGCGTGCAGGCGGGTCCAGTCCTCAAGGCCTTCGCCGTAGACTTCGACCACCGCCGGCTCGATGTGCGATTCGATCAGCGCGCGCGGCGCGCCTTCGGTCATCACGCGGCCGTGGTCGAGAATGGCCAGGCGGTCGGCCAGCCGCTCGGCTTCGTCCATGAAATGCGTGGTCAGCACGATGGTCTTGCCGGCGTTGATCAGCCGCCGCAGACCCTGCCAGATCAGGTGGCGCGCCTGTGGGTCGAGGCCGGTGGTGGGCTCGTCGAGAAACAGGATGTCGGGATCGTGCACCAGCGCGCGCGCCAGCGTCAGCCGCCGCTTCATGCCGCCCGACAACTGGGCGATCTGCGCGTCCGCCTTGCTGGCGAGCCCGGCGAATTCC
>DAHWJK010000360.1:0-7936 GCA_027344185.1 Thiobacillus sp. | reverse complement strand
CAGTGTGGCAAACCAGCGCTCGACCTGGTTGATCCAGGACGCGGAGGTGGGCGTGAAGTGCACCTGAAAGCGCGGCCTGGCCGCCAGCCAGCGCCGGATGGTCGGCGTCTTGTGCGTGCCGTAGTTGTCCATCACCAGATGGATGTCGAGTTCGGCTGGGACGTTGGCCTCGATCGTGCGCAGAGATGGCTCGGTTCCTTTGAACACGTGGCAGCAATTTCTTAAGTGGATGGGCTGCGGGTTCGTGCGCCGTGATGCAGGGTTATCCCCGGCGGCGGCGTCGCTTGCGACGAACGCAAGCCGCGGGGGGTAACCCGTGTTCGGGCGTCTCAGGCGGCCAGCCTGGATGTCGGCAGGGTAGCGTAGTAGGCCTCCTCGGGGGTACGGCCGCCGTGGGCGCTGTGCGGACGGCGGGTGTTGTAGAAGTCGATGTAGGTCGCCAGTCCGGCGCGCACGGCGCTGACCGTCTCGTAGGCTTTGAGGTAGACGAGACGCTACGCCCAGAAGCAACGCGATCCCTAGAAAAAACTCCACGACGATGGCGATGACCGTGGACTGACCATGGCAGTGGGGCCCCAACACTTGCCATGTAGGCCTCGGTCCCGCTGAAGCCGGTGAGCTTTTGCCAGCCAAAGATCAGGAACCACAACACGAGCATGAAGCGCGCAATCAGCAGCGTGCCTTCCGAAGAGCGACCGGAAGAGGGTTAGGAGTTGGGGCCACACGCAGCGATGGGGGCTAGAATTTTCGGCTGGCAACTAGAAGGCAGTTTATGCCTCGCTCTTTTGAACATTGGCCCGTTTTTGCGACCAATTACCCTTGGGAGCGCCCCTTTCCTCTGGCCAAATCCTAGACCTAGCCAACGCGATGAACACGCCTGCGACCGTTACCGATCTGGCCACGTGGTTGAATCTGCGCCCGCTGGACCTGCGCCCGGCGGCCACCTCGTCGCTGCCTCCCGCCGAGCAGCAACTGCTCGAGCTGCAGCGCGGCTTCGTCGACGTCGTGCTGGACGGTGCCACCGAGGTCGCCTACGCGGTCGCGCGCCTACGCTTCGACTCGAAGACCGCGCTGGAGGAAAGCCAGCGCCAGGCGCAGCAGCACACCGCGCACCTCGGCGAGGTCGGCAGCGAGCTCGACGCGCTAGTGCAGCGCACCGGACAGCTGCTGGGCAAGCTGCGCGAGGTGGACTCCGAATCGGGACGCATCGACCAGCTCGCCTCCGACGGGTCGCGCCAGACGCAGTCGATGCGTGAGCTGTTCGATGGACTCGTCGCGCATAACGCCAGCAACCGCGCCGAGGTGGTACGCCTGCAGGAGCGTTTCGGCGAGGTGCTCAAGCAGATGTCGCTGATTCGCGAGATCGCGCAGATGACCAACCTGCTGGCGCTCAACGCCAACATCGAGGCAGCGCGCGTGGGCGCCTCCGGGCGCGGCTTCGCGGTTGTCGCCGAGGAGATCCGCAAGCTGGCCCAGAAGGCGGAGCGCTCGGTCGCCAGCATCGGCGAATCGGTGGGATCGATCGGCGATTCGCTGCAACTGGTCAGGCGCGGCACCGACGAATTCTCGTCGCGCATGGACTCCAGCCAGGAGCGGGTGCGCGAGATCTCCGAGCGCTTCCACAGCATTGCCGGCGGCGTCAGCCAGGTCGCGCGGCAGGCCGCCGAGACCACCTCCGAGCTGTCGTTGCAGTCAGAGCAACTGGGCGGCGTGGATCGGCATTTCCGCGACATGGCGCAGCAGGTCCTGGCCGACTCGCGCACCGCGGTGGAGCGCGGTGCGCGCATCACCGAGGCGCTCGACCTGGCGCTGGACAAGAGCCAGCGGCTGTTCGACTCCGGCACGTTGTTCCGCACCGAATCCGAGTCGAGCCTAGTGCTTGATATCCTGGAACGCGCTACAGAAGAGATCCAGGGTCGCCTGCAGCAGGCACTGGACCGCGACGAACTGTCGGCCACCGACCTGTTCGACGAGCAGTACCAGCCCGTTCCCGGCACCGAGCCGCAGAAATACAGCACGCGTTACACCGACTGGGTCAAGCGCGAAATCCAGCCGATCGAGGACCGTTACCTGGCGCTTTCCGACCAGTACGTGTTCGTGCTGCTGGTCGACCGCAACGGCTACGCTGCGGCGCACAATTCCCGCTTTGACCAGCCGCTGACCGGCGACCCCCAGCGCGACCTCGCCGGCAACCGCTCGCGGCGCCTGTTCAACGATCCGGTCGGACTGGCGTCGGCGCGCAACACGCGCGACTTCCTGTTGCAGGTCTATGCGCGTGACACCGGCGAGATCCTGCGTGAGCTGTCGCGCCCTGTACACATGGGCTCGCGGCATTGGGGCGCTGTGCGGCTGGCCTTCCGCTGACGGCGCGAAGGTCTTTGCTCCACGCTGGCGGGTAATGGCCTAGCTACTCGACCGCGACCCCGATACTCGCAAGGAGAGCCGCCCATTCAACGATTCAGGACTGGCCGGGGACCTGACACCGGTGCAAAGCAAATTGCCAGTCGATCGACACAGGCAGCCTGAACAGGCGAATGGCTCGATGCAGACAGCGCAACCGCAGCAGCTCGCTCTTGATGATGCTTCCGCCCGACTGCGGCCATCGGCGCAGCGCGGCGCGCACAGTACAGCCATGTAACACGACGTGATTTGCATGTAGTTCATACGCCACGCCACGCACGCGTGTCGACGCTTCCGAGTCCGGTTCCGGCGATGCTTGACTCGAGTCAAGGGAGCGCATGCTCAGCGCCCTAGCATGAATTCCAAGAAGCTTCCTCCCTCATGCACATGGATGCCAACATGAACAACTCACCCGCCTTCGGACAGGCTCCGGCCACGCACGACGCTGAGCCTTTCTCGCGCGCACGCTTGCGCCAACTACTGGTGGCCGCTGTCGCACTTGGCGGCCTGGGCCTGACGGCCACGCCGGCGCACGCGGTTCCTGCTTTTGCCCGCCAGACCGGCCAAGCGTGCATCGCCTGCCACATCGGCGGCTTCGGTCCGCAGCTCACGCCCTTCGGCCGCGCGTTCAAGCTCGGTGGCTACACGCTGAGCAACGGCAAGAGCCACATTCCGCTGTCAGCAATGTTGGTGGCCTCGTACACGCACACCACCAGCGACGTCCAACCGAACGTCGACTACAACGGCGAGCATGCCAACGACAATTTCGTCGCGCTGCAGCAGGCATCGATCTTCCTGGCGGGGCGTATCACCAACCACATCGGCATGCTGGGACAGGCCACCTACGAGCAGGCCACCTATTCGCCGAATTTCGGCTGGGACAACACCGACATTCGCTACGCCAACGACTACAAGTTCGGCTCGGTGAGCGGGATCTTCGGGGTCACGTTGAACAACAACCCTACGGTCACGGACGTCTGGAACACCGCTCCGGCATGGCAGTACGGGTTCATGAGTCAGCCGATTGGCCAAGTGGGAAGCTTCCCCACCCCGATCATCATGAACCTCGGCGAGGCCGTGCTCGGCACGACCGCCTACACGCTTGTCGATAACCACTGGTACGTTGAGGCGGGCGTGTACCACCGCCTGTCGGCCAGGATGAGTCAGGCGGTCAACGCCGCCTCGCCCGATGAAATCTCGGGCTATGCGCCGTACTGGAGAGTGAACTACTCGACGTCCAAGGGCAATTCCAGTTGCGAAATCGGTCTTACCGGGATGAACGTGAAGGTCCCGGCCAACAGCCCGGACTTCAACATCAGCGGCGCCAACGACAGCTTCAAGGACCTCGGCATCGACGGCAGCTACCAATACCTGGATGGGGATGCCCGGTCGGTGACGGTCAACGCGATGTACATGCGGGAACACGAGGACTATGGCGCCGTAGGAAGCGGAAATGCGAATTCCAGCGACACCCTCGACTACATGAACGTGAACACCGCCTACTGGTACCAAAACACCTATGGCGCGACCATCCAGTTCTTCGACGTCACGGGAAGCACCGACCCGCTGCTGTACTCGTCGGGCAACGGCTACACAAACTCGAATCCGAATACCAGCGGGGTGGTGTGGGAACTCGACTGGAACCCCTTCGGCAAGAACTGGGCCGATCCGGAGAAGAACCTGCGCCTCGGGTTGCAGTACACGACCTTCAACAAGATCGATGGGTCGACGCAGAACGCCAGCGCCAACAACAGTCTGTACCTCTATCTCTGGACGGCGATCTGAGTCCGCGCCCCGGGGCCTGTGATCGCTGCGTCGAAGCCTGCGCATGGCTGTCCACTTGAATAGTCGGCAGTTCGTGTTGTAGGCGGCGACGAAGTGGTCGATGCGCTGCATCGACTTTGTACGCGTGTCCCGCTCCCGGCTGCACTGCATCGAGGCCGACGATCAACTGCGCGAACTCGACGGCCGGAGTCGATTGGCCGTGCATCTGGGCTTCTTCCACCGACTGCGCGACCTAGGACGCGATCAGGCACGGCGGAGGCTGCGCGAGCACGAGACCAATGTGGGCCGCAACTCCACCTTGCGCTTGTGGGAGCACGGTCCGACTTAGGCAACGACGGACTGATCCTCGCGCATCGCGACACGTCAGTTGTTGCGAACAGTCCCCCGGTGCCGCCCAAGCGCCGGCGGGTTGCCGCTACGCAAAACGAGTTCGTGTCAGCGTGACATTTGCCGCAATCCATGTATCTCCGTGCCGAATGTCGATGGAAGAGCCGCGATGCCTGCATCACAATGGCAGAGAACTTGCACCTGGGAGGCGGGCTCGGCAGCCTTCGGTGGATCGATCCAAGATCGACGGCATGGGCGCCTTTCGGAACCGCTGCCGCTGGGCGGCCCCCAAAGTCAGGAGTAGACCAGATGGACATCGAAGCCTCACAGAGACTTGCGTTACCCGGTGGAACGCTCGAAGTCGAGGCATTCTTTGTTGCGGATGCGGCGCTTCGTATCCTCGATGCTGATCGCACCCTTGCGAAGGTGTTGGGCATCACACGCGAGGACGTCGAGCGTGGTTGCGTGCAGTTGCCGCTGGCCGACGCAGACGAGCCGTTCGAACTTGCCAGTCGCTTGGCCGCGCTCTCGCCCGGTGAGGTATGCCAGCGAGACGTCGAGCTACGCGGCCCGACGGGTGGCCCATTGCAGGCCACGATGACACTGTTCCCACGGCGACACGATGATGGACGGGTGACGCACGTCTTTGGCTCGGTGCGCTGCGGTGCGGCGTCGCACGCGGCGGCTTGCGCCCCCGCTGCGCAGCGCGATGAGGGCGGAGAAGACCTTGCCAGGCGGCTGCAGGCTGAAATCGCGAAGGGCCAGCGCTCGGAGCAGCGCCTGGCCAGGCTGCTGGACTTCAACAGCCTGCTGGCCGGTGTCAACCACGCCATCAGCGTGCACGAGGATGAAGCGCACTTGCTCCAGTCGATTTGCGACCTTGCAACCGAGCATGCGCACCTTGCCCTGGCATACATTGCGCGTCCGAATGCGCAGGGACGCTTCGAATTCCTGGCCTCGACTGGGCGAATCGAGGCCATCGACAGTGTGGTTATCACCACGGACGAACGCAGTCCCAGTGGACGTGGAAACGTCGGCCGAGCTTGGCGCGATGGAAGGGCCTACTTCAACAACTCCTACGCGAAGGAACCGACTCTCGCGCCGTGGCGCGAGCATGCACGGTCGTTCGGTTTGCGCTCGAACGCGGCGCTTGCCCTGCATCGCCACGGTGCGGTCTGGGCGGTTCTGGCGGTCTACCACGAGGAAGAGGGCGTATTCGACGAGGACCTGCGCAATCTGTTGGAGCAGCTCGCGCTGGATGTCTCGCGCGGCCTGGACCAGCTCGACCTCCTGGCCGAGGACAAGCGCAACCGGGCATTGCGCGAAAGCCTGCTGACCAACGCACTCGTGGGCATCGTCATGACGCGCGGACGGCGCATCGTAGACGCCAATGCACACTTCGCCGCGATGCTGGGCTACCGGGACGCGCAGGACCTCATTGGCCGCGAGACGCGCGCGCTGTATGCGAACGAGGCATCGTTCGACCGCGTGAAGACACTTTACCCGCAGCTGTATTCGACGGGTTCTGCGCAGCTCGGCAGTGCATCCCTGGCTTGCCTGGGCGGAGAGCAGATTGCTTGCGATCTCTCGGCCAACATGACCTACGAAGCAGGAAAGCGCTTGGTCGTGTGGACCGTGGTCGACGTCACGGCGCGCGATGCGCTGCAGCGCCAGATCGCCTTCGAGTCACTGCATGATCCGCTGACGGGACTGGCTAACCGGCGCTCGCTGAACCACGATCTGCCTCGCGTACTTGCTCGAGCCGAGCGCAGGGGCCATGTCGTGGCAGTTGGCATGCTCGACCTCGACGATTTCAAGCAGGTCAACGACACTTTGGGACATGAGGCCGGCGACGCGCTGTTGCGCGCATTCGCGGAGCGTCTGCAGTCACGATTGCGCGCCTCGGATCTACTGGTGCGCCTGGGCGGCGATGAATTCGTCGTCGTCATCGACGATCTGGACGCTGACCATCTCGCGGTGCAGCTGGCTGGTGCGCTCGAGCGCCTGCATCAGGTCGTCGAGTCGCCCTTCATCCTCGGCGAAGGGCACAGCGCTGAAGTCGGCATGACCATGGGCCTTGCGATGTTTCCCGGCGATGCTCGCGACACCGATTCACTGATCCGGCAGGCCGATGCCGCGATGTACCAGTGCAAGCAGCACAAGCACGACCGGTCGACTTGGTGGCGCCTGAGCTCGGCGGGAGCGAGCCTGCTCGAAGGCGAGCGGGACAGTGATCCATTCGGCCCCGAGGCGGCACGGCTGCTGGACAAGGCCCAGCCTCATTTCGCCAAGGCCGGGACGGCATTTGCGGAAAATTTCTATCGTGAGTTGCGCCGCGATGAAGCGCCGGCAGCAGTCCTGCGCGCACTGAGCGATCAGGAGATGCAGAACCTCCTTCGACGGCAGACCGCGCACCTTCGCTTCTTGCTGGACCCGCAGACCACGCGCGAGGATATCGTAGCGCGCGCACGACGGCTCGGCCAAGTTCACGCTCTGTGTGGTGTCGGCGGAGCCTGGCTGTCACGTGCGCAGAGTCTTTACCGCCAGCTACTTGCCGAACATCTGAATCATGCGCCGTTGCCCGCACGCGAGCGCTTCCGCACCCTGCACACCGCTGAGGAACGGTTGCAGGAAGACATCCAGGCCGAACTCGACGTGGAAGCGCAGACTACGGCGGCCTATCTGGACGTGCTGGCCACGCCGCTGCCGGCACAGGGCTCTCTGTGGGCCGATGCGAGCGAGGCGGGAATCGCCGAACTCGACGCGCTGCCAGGAATCCAGGCGGCGCTACTGCTGCGCCTGACGCCCAGCGGAGCATTCGCGGTCGCGGGCAGCGCCGGGCCCCAGGCCAAGGTCCTTGCGGAGCTGCTTCAGAAGCCCGGATGGGAGCCCGTGCTCGACCCGACGTCGCCCCGCGGGCAGGCGCTGACCGCGCTGGCTTGGCGATCCCTGCAGATCGAAAGCTCGGCATCCTTTGTCCACGATCCGCGGTACGGCGCTTGGCACGAATGGGCTGCTGATGTCGACAAGCTCGGGATTCGCTCGGCCGTCAGCGTCCCCGTGCTCAATGTGTCGGGCCAGGTGGTGGTCGTGCTCAGTCTGTTCGGCGCCTACCCGAACCAGTTCGAATCGGGTCTCATGCGACAGTTTGCGCGCGGCCTGAAGCACCGCTGGGAACAGATCTGGAGTCTGTGCGCCGCGCCGGCGCCGGTCATCGCGCAAGACCGGGCGCGGGAGTACCGACAAGTGCTGCTCAACGGCGGCCTGCAAATGTACGTGCAGCCCGTGATCGACCTGCAAACTAGGCGGCTTGAGAAGGTCGAGGCGTTGGCGCGACTCGTGATGCCCGATGGATCGGTTGTCGCCCCGGGGGTCTTTCTTCCGCTGCTGGGCAGCGCTGAACTCGACCGATTGTTCTTGCTGG
>DAHWJK010000356.1:0-3077 GCA_027344185.1 Thiobacillus sp. | reverse complement strand
GCCGAACACCTGTGTGTAGGTCGGCTTGCCGCCGGTTTTCTCGGCGATGCCGTTTTCCGGATCGAAGCGCGACACGCCGTGATACAGGCAGGGGTTGGCTTCGGCCGGTTCGTAGCCCTTGCCTTTTCGGGTGACCACGTGCAGAAACTGCGGCCCGCTCAGGCGCTTGATGTTGGTCAGCGTGTCGATCAGCACGTCGAGGTCGTGTCCGTCGATCGGACCGATGTAGTTGAAGCCGAATTCCTCGAACAGCGTGCCGGGCGTGACCATGCCCTTCATGTGTTCCTCGGCGCGTTTGGCCAGCTCGCGGATTGGCGGCGCGACCGACAGCACTTTGTCGCCGGCACGGCGCGCGGCGGCGTAGAACTTGCCCGACATCAGCCGCGCCAGATAATTGTTCAGGGCGCCGACGTTGGGCGAGATCGACATGTCGTTGTCGTTCAGCACCACCAGCAGTGGCAGGTCGGTTGCGCCGGCGTTGTTCAACGCCTCGAACGCCATGCCGGCGGTCATCGCGCCGTCGCCGATCACCGCCACCGCGCGCTGGCTGGAGCCCAGTTGGTGGAAGGCCTCGGCCATGCCGAGCGCCGCCGAGATCGAGGTGCTCGAGTGACCGGTGCCAAAGGCGTCGTACTCGCTTTCCAGGCGGCGCGGAAAACCGGCGATGCCGCCTGCCTGGCGCAGACCTGCCATCGATTCGCGGCGACCGGTGAGGATCTTGTGCGGATAGGTCTGGTGACCGACGTCCCACACGATGCGATCCGACGGCGTGTCGAATACATAGTGCAGGGCAATGGTCAGTTCCACTGTGCCGAGGTTGGAGGCAAGGTGGCCGCCGGTGTGCGCGACCGAGTCGACCAGAAATTCGCGCAGTTCCGCCGCGAGCCTGGGCAGATCGGCCAACGCCAAGGCGCGCAGGTCAGCCGGCGTATTGAGGATCTCGAGCAGGGGTGTGGTCATTGTCAGAAAGTTCGCTCGACCACGAAGTCGGCCAGCTGGCGCAGCCGCGCGGCGGGGGCGCCCAGATCGGCCAGCGCGGCGTGGGCGTCGGCGCGCAGTTCCTGCGCCAGTTCGCGCGCGCGTACCGCGCCGAGCAGGCTGACGTAGGTCGGCTTGTTGTTGGCGGCATCCTTGCCGGCGGTCTTGCCGAGCGTGGCGGTGGGCGCCTCGGCGTCGAGCACGTCGTCGACCACCTGGAAGGCCAGGCCGATGCACTTGGCGTAATGGTCGAGCGCGGCGAGGGTGGCCTCGCTCGGCGTGCCGCACTGTGCGCCCAGCAGCACCGAGGCGCGGATCAGCGCGCCGGTCTTGTGGATGTGCATGAATTCGAGTTCGGTCAGATCGAGCGGCTTGCCGACGCTGGCCAGATCGATCGCCTGGCCGCCGGCCATGCCGCGCGAGCCGGCCGCCTGCGCCAGCAGCAGCACCATGTTCAGCTGCGTGGCGGCGTCAGGAGCCAGCGGCTGCGCCGCGAGGATGTCGAACGCCAGGCTCTGCAGCGCATCGCCCACCAGCAGCGCCGTCGCTTCGTCGAACTCGACGTGCACCGTCGGCTTGCCGCGCCGCAAGGCATCGTCGTCCATCGCCGGCATGTCGTCGTGCACCAGCGAGTAGGCGTGGATCAGTTCCACCGCGGCGGCGGCATGCTGGACGCGCTCGACGTCGGCGCCCGCGACCTCGCCGGCAGCGAATGCCAGCAGCGGACGCACCCGCTTGCCCCCCCCGATCACGGCGTAGCGCATCGCCTCGTGCAGGCGCTGGGGCGCGATGCTGGCAGGCGGGAGCCACTCGGACAGCACGCTTTCCATGCGTGCCTGACAGCCTTGCATCCAGGCGGCAAACTCACTCATCGGCGCTGTCGGTCCTGAAGGGCTGAAGGCTGCCGTTTTCAAGAATCTGCACCTGCTGCTCCGCTGCGGCCAGTTGCTGGCGGCAATACTGCAGCAACTCGGCGCCGCGCTTATAAGCCGTGAGCGAGGCTTCCAGCGGTAACTGGCCGGATTCCATTTCGGCCACGATGGCTTCCAGCTCGGCCAGTGCGGACTCGTAATCCTTGGGGGGGGTGGCGCGGGATTTGGCCATTCAATCGGACCCGGCGGGCAAAGACCGCTACTTTAACAAATTCAACGCTGGAGCGCCTCCCCGGCTGAAACGGCTGTGCTAGAATTTTGCCCTTACCCTGTGCTTTTGCAGGGGCTGCAACCGTAATCAATCGGTGGTCATCGGGGCGCGAGCCCCGATGCGTTTTTAATGGTGGTCGTTTTGCGATCACGCCTGCCGCTTCCGGTGCAGACCGGAAGGGGGCTTGGTTTTGAGTAGGGTGCGCCATGAGCGATCTCGCCGAATCCAGCGCCTTGTCGCTAACTTCGCCTCAGTTGCCGGTTTCCTGGTATTTCGATCCCGCCATCCACGCGCTGGAACTCAAGCATCTATTCAAGCACGGCCCCGGCTATGCGGGCCATCAGCTGATGGTGCCCGAGGCGGGCGATTATCACGCGCTGGAAAAATTCGACGGCGGCAAAATGCTGGTCAACAGCGGCTCGGGCATCGAGCTGCTGTCCAACGTATGCCGTCATCGCCAGGCGCTGATGCTCGCCGGGCGCGGCAAGCTGCCGTCCAACCACATCGTCTGCCCGATCCACCGCTGGACCTACGACAGTCAGGGCAAGTTGATGGGCGCGCCGGAGTTTCCCGGCAACCCCTGCCTGAATCTCAATCGCAGCGGCCTGCAGAACTGGCAGGGCCTGCTGTTTGCCGGCAAGCGCGATGTGCAGGCCGATCTGGCCGGCATGCAGGCGGCGCGCGAACTGGATTTTTCCGGCTTCATGCTCGACCGCGTGCAGGTGACGCAGTACGCCTGCAACTGGAAAACCTTCATCGAGGTGTATCTGGAGGACTACCACGTCGCTCCGTATCATCCCGGCCTCGGTCACTTCGTCACCTGCGACGATCTCACGTGGGAATATGGCGACTGGTGGTCGGTGCAGACGGTGGGAGTGAACCGCGGGCTGGCCAAGGCGGGGTCGCCGGTCTACCAGAAATGGCACGAGCAGGTGCTGGCGTATCAGCAGGGCAGG
>DAHWJK010000352.1:0-2577 GCA_027344185.1 Thiobacillus sp. | reverse complement strand
ACATTGCCAAGGCTTCCGGCCTCACCCGCGAAGCGCTTTACCGCGCGCTGCGCGCCGATGCGCAGCCACGGTTCGATACAGTGAGCCGGGTGTGCGCGGCGCTGGGCGTCAAGCTGGTGGCGCAGCCTATTCAGCATTGATACCAGGGATCTAATGCGACCCTGGACCTTTGACTCATTTCATTGTGTAGTACCCGAGCGCGACTGAGCAATCAGTCGCGCTTTTATTGCCTTTGGTCTAGGCACGGTGTTGCGCACACATCCGAATGCCACCTCATGTAAACAGCAACAGGTATGAAAACTCTTTTCTCCCTGATCGAATCCCCCTTCCACCCCGATTTCAGCGCCCTATACCAGAAACTCGGCATTGCGGCGGAGCGTTTCGACTCTGCCCGCAATCTTCACCGGGCGATGCAGAAGCAGCCGCCGGATTTTCTCGTGGGGGAATTCATTTACGGCTGGGGCAACAATTACGCCGGCGCGAATGTCTCCAACCTGGACGTCACGATCAGGACGCTGCAACGCTTTGCACCGCAGGCGAAGGTGGTCGTGTTCATGCATCCGCGGGAAGAAGATCACATCGGCAAGATGCTGGAACTGTTTCCGATTCATGCGGTGTTGACCTACCCGGTGAGCGAGCAGGCGATGCAGGCCGCACTCCAGGCCCCGGAGTGAATCCGTTAAACAGGACCGGGATCGGCTTCAATCCGATCCTGTGAGCCAAGTTCAATGCGCTGACTCAAAGGATCGGTTCGCTCCGGGAAGCCGCCGGCTTGTGTTGCCTAGCGCTGGTTAACGCCGAACCGCCCGGGTCCCATGATCATCAAGGCGATTGCGGTAAACAGGAACATGCCCTGCAATTCCAGTGCCCAGCCGCCCGTCTGGCTAAGGCTCGCGAGTTCGCTGGTGTGGGCAAGCGCGATCGCAAAGAGCATGTTGATGGCGATCAGGGCGGCGCCGATGCGCGCATAGAAACCGATGATCAGCAGAATCGGGCCCAGGACTTCGCCTGCATAGACGCCATAGGCGACAAGGGCGGGCATGCCCATGCCGGTCACCATGCCCTCGATCGGCTCGATGCCGTGGGTGAACTTGGCAATACCGTGAAGCAGGATCAGGATTCCAAGGGTCAGACGTAAAACCAGCTTGCCGGTGTCGTTCGAATCATTGTGCATCGCTGTGCTCCTGGTTGGGATTTCGTTTATGCATGCGGACATGCGATATCCGCGCTTGCTGAGTCCAGCCAATGGAATGTTCCTTACAGCAGCCCGGCTGGACACATTGGCGATGATATCCCGGACAGCATCCTGTGTCCCTGCTGCCAGCGCGACGTGCCGCCATCCCAGCTGCCCTATCCCACGTAATACGCCTTCATCTGCCTCCATTTTTTATGCCGCTTCACCTGACCCGGGATCATGATGACGCCTGACATCACCTTTGTTAATCTCATGACCCAATCCAGGTCTTTTGGCAAATCACGTGGCGGGACGCGGCTGGAAGCGACTACCCCGCCACTTCCCCCGTTCGACACAACCACACTGAAGGTGATGCATTGAGCGTCATACCCTTTCGGATGCTCGCCTGTCCGCTGGACGGCACGCCCCTGCATTGCTCCGGCTCCGCCTGGACCTGCGCGTCCGGCCACAGTTTCGACATCGCCAGCCAGGGCTACACCAACCTGTTGCCGGTGCAGCACAAGCGCTCGCGCGATCCGGGCGACAGCAAGGAGATGGTTGCGGCGCGTCGGCGCTTTTTGGCGGCGGGCTTTTATCAGCCGATTGCCGCTGCGGTCAGCCGTGCCGTGCTGGCGGAGCTGCCCGCCGACGCAAGCATCAGCTGTCTCGATGCCGGCTGCGGCGAGGGCTACTACCTGCGCCAGCTGGCGGCAGCGGTGCCGGAAGAACAAACGCTGGCGCTGCTGGGGCTGGATATCTCCAAATGGGCGGTGCTGTCGGCTGCGAAGCAGGACAGGCGGCCCGGCTGGGTGGTGGGCAGCAACGCCAAGCTGCCGGTAATACCGGGCTCGCTCGATCGCGTGCTGTGTCTGTTCGGCTTCCCCGTGTATGCGGAGTTTGCACGGGTGCTGAAGCCGGGCGGCCTGCTGGTGCAGGTCGATGCCGGGCCCAATCACCTGCGCGAACTGCGCGAGATCATCTACCCCAGCCTGAAGCCGGAACGCCCGGCCGACCTGCAAACCCCGGCAGGCTTCAGCCGCCTGCCGACGGACACGCTGCGCTTTTCGATTGAGCTCACGAGCGGCGATCAGATTGCCGACCTGCTGGCGATGACGCCGCATCTCTTCCGCGTCAGTGCCGAGGGCCGCGCGGCGGCCGCGGGGTTGACGGCACTGTCTCTCAGTGTGGAGGTTCGGCTGGCGTACTTTGAACGGACCGGGGCTGGCAATCCTGGCTAGGGCGTGTTAACGCTAATTTCACATCCGCGACGAGGCCGATTCGGGATGCAGGCCGCGAAGCGAGGCGCGCCGCAGTGTCGTTCACTGCAAGCGGCTTGCGACAAAGGAGTGCGCCCGAATCGACCCGTCCCTTCGGGTTGCCGCGAGAAAGCGCGTCTGCGGCGT
>DAHWJK010000349.1:0-4193 GCA_027344185.1 Thiobacillus sp. | reverse complement strand
GCCGCCGGCCTGCGGCTGGCGATCGCCACCACCACCACGCCGGAAAACGTCACCGTGCTGCTGGAACACAGCCTCGGCCCGGGTACACAGGACTGGTTCGAAGTGATCGCCGCAGGCGACATCGTGCCGGCGAAGAAGCCCGCGCCCGACATCTACCATTACACGCTGGAAAAAATGGGCCTCGACCCCGCCGACTGCCTGGCGTTCGAGGATTCTGAAAACGGCCTGCGCGCCAGCCTCGGCGCCGGCCTGAAAACTCTGGTCACGATCAACGACTACACGCTGGACCACGATTTCAACGGCGCGGCCGTGGTGCTGTCCGACCTCGGCGACCCCGGCGCGCCGAACCGCTTGATTGCTGGCCCCGACCTCGGCCAGCCCTTCGTCGACGTGGCGTATCTGAGGGCGCTACATCGGGGCTGACCCCAGGATTCAGGGGCCAGGATTCAGGATTCAGGGAGTGAGCGGCCCTAGGCCGCGGCCCTGACGGACCCCTGACCCCTGACCCCTGACCCCTGACCCCTGACCCCTGACCCCTAGGGATTGTGCATCAACGCCGCTTCCAGCGTATTTTCCAGCAGCGTCGCCACCGTCATCGGCCCCACGCCGCCCGGCACCGGGGTGATCCAGCCTGCGCGTTCGAGCGCGGTGTCGAAATCGACGTCGCCACATAGCTTGCCATCGGGCAGGCGATTGATGCCGACGTCGATCACGATCGCGCCCTCGCGGATCCAGTCGCCCGGAATCATCCGCGGCTTGCCCACCCCTACCACCAGAATTTCGGCCGAGCGCACGAAGCTTTCCAGGTCGCGCGTGGCGCTGTGGCACACGGTGATGGTGCAGCCCGCCAATAAAAGTTCGAGACTCATCGGGCGGCCGACGATGTTGGAAGCGCCGACCATTACCGCATTCTTGCCGCGCAGCTCCACGTCGGTGGCACGCAGCAGCGTCATGATGCCGCGCGGGGTAGACGGCCGCAGCGTCGGCATCTTCACCGCCAGCCGGCCGATGTTGTAGGGGTGGAAGCCGTCGACGTCCTTGTCCGGACGGATGCGCTCGATCACCGTCTCGGCATCGATGTGCACCGGCAGCGGCAACTGCACCAGAATGCCGTCGATAGCGCCGTCGGTGTTGAGCGTGTCGATCAGCGCGAGCAGTTCGTCCTGGGTGGCGGTCTCCGGCAGGTCGTGCGACACGCTGGTGACGCCGGCGCGCTCGCAGGCACGCTTCTTGTTGCGCACATACACCGCCGAGGCCGGATCGCCGCCAACCAGGATCACCGCCAGACCAGGCCGGCGCTTGCCCTGCACCTCGCGCTCGGCCACCTTGTCGTGGATTACTGCGAGGATGGTGTCGGCCATGGTCTTGCCGTCGAGAATCCGTGCGCTCATTCAAACCATCCAGTTGCAAAAGCGTGATTTTCCCGGAACGGGCGATACGACTCAAGCTAAAATTGACCGCGCCGTGTCCCCAATGTATAGTCTCGCCTCTCCGAAATGCGCCCGTCATGCACTTGGGCGCGACTGGATTTCGGGGTGTAGCGCAGCCCGGTAGCGCGCCTGCTTTGGGAGCAGGATGTCGGAGGTTCGAATCCTCTCACCCCGACCACCCCTATCCGACAAGTAAGAGCAGCGCCCGAGAAGTGAGTCTCTGCCCGTAGCTCAACTGGATAGAGCACCAGCCTTCTAAGCTGGGGGTTACAGGTTCGATTCCTGTCGGGCAGGCCAAGTTTTTTCCGTTGCCAGAATTTGTTGGCGACACCAATGGTGGACGTAGCTCAGTTGGTAGAGTCCAGGATTGTGATTCCTGTTGTCGTGGGTTCGAGCCCCATCGTCCACCCCATCATTTATCAAACAAAGCCCGCGCATGCGGGCTTTGTTCATTTCAGCCCTAGAGTTTCAGCGTCCCGATATGCGCCACCGCGCCCGGATCGTCGCGCCACAGCGCCGGATCGGCGTCAACGTACAGCTCGATCATGATGCCGTCCGGATCGTGGCAATACAGCGACTGGCTGACGCGATGGTCGGACTGGCCGTCGAGTTCGACGCCGTGGGCGGCGAGGTGATCGCGGCAGGCGCGCAGCTCGTCCAGGGTATCGCCAACCTTGAATGCAAGGTGATACAGGCCAACCTCGCGGTCTTCGGGCAGCGGCGCCTGCGCGCCGAGTTCCAGCAGCGCGAGGTCGTGATGATTGTCGCCGCACGAGAAGAACACCATGCGGCCGCCGTGGCGCGCCACTTCGGTCAAGCCCAGCACGTCGCGGTAAAACGGCACCGACGCGTCGAGGCTGCGCACCTTCAATACGGCATGGCCCAGCTTGCGTGCACGCATTTCATCTCCTTCATTCCTGAATCACGCCGTCGACATAGACCCAGCGTCCGTCCAGGTTCTCGAAGCGGCTGGTTTCATGCAATTTAAATGCGCGGCCGTTGAGCTTGTAGCGGGCGACGAAGTCCACGGTCGCATGGGTCGCATCCTGCGGCGCGTGTGCCTTCACCATCAGGCTCAGCCAGTGCGGACGCGGCGTCTCATTCAGATCGAGCGAGGCGGGACAGGTATCGGGATGCCAGGTCGCGCGCAGATACGCCTCCAGCCCCAGCACATACGCGCTGTAGCGCGAGCGCATCAGGTGTTCCGCATCCGGCGCGGGCACACCGGCATGGTAGCGGCCGCAGCAGTCCGCTAAGGCGCGCGCCGACCCGCAGGGGCAAACGGTTCCGGTCAAGGCGTCTTCACCGGGCATTGCAGCTTCGGTTTGAGGTAGGGCCACACGGCGTCGAGCATCTTCGGCTGCGCCTTGGCGTTGGGATGGATGCCGTCGGCCTGCATCATGCCGTCCTTCACCCCCACGTCGCAGACGAAGCACGGCACGCGCATGATCTTCTCCTCGCGCGCCACCTCAACGTACATCCGCGCCACCGCATCGGCATACGGCTTGCCGTAGTTGGGCAGCACCGGGGCCTCCAGCAGTATCACCCAGGCGCCGGCTGCCCTGGCCTGACGGATCATCGCGACCAGATTCTGCTTGATCGCCGCCGGCGGTGTGCCGCGCAGCGCATCGTTGCCGCCAAGTTCGATCAGCACACCTTGCGGCCGGTGCCGATCCAGCGCAGGCGCCAGGCGTTGCAGGCCATTCTGGGTGGTGTCGCCGGTGACGCTGGCGTTGATCACACGCCACTGCGCAGCTTTTTGAGGCAGCGCGGATTTCTTCAGACGTGCATCCAGCAAATCCACCCAGCCCTGACCCTGGGCGAGGCCATAGCCGGAACTCAGGCTGTCGCCGACGATCAACACCGTGCACGAAGCGGCCAGCGCCCAGCCCGGCAAAGCCAGCAACAGCAGCAACCACAAGCGATAATTCATTCATTCTTCCTGAGTCGACCCATTTCAATGACGCCTGCCGACAGTCCCCAGTTCCCCGTTGCCGCGGTTTCCGCGCATGCCCTGTCCCAGACCGTACCGACTGCCGATGGCACGCTCACCATCCTGAGCGAAGTCGGGCTCGCCGTCCAGGCGGGCGAAACGCTTGCGATCACCGGCGCCTCGGGTTCCGGCAAGTCCACCCTGCTCGGCCTGCTGGCGGGACTCGACCACGCGTCGGCCGGTGAAATCGTGTTGCTCGGCGAGCGCCTCGGCGACCTCGACGAAGATGCCCGCGCGCGGCTGCGCGCCGGCCGCGTCGGCTTCGTGTTCCAGTCGTTCCAGCTCTTGCCCGCGCTCACCGCGCTGGAAAACATCCTGCTGCCGCTGGAGCTCGCCGGCCGCGCCGACGCCCGCGAACGCGCGCTGCACTGGCTGGACCGCGTCGGCCTCGCTGCGCGCGCCGGTCACACGCCGCGCCAGTTGTCCGGTGGCGAACAACAGCGCGTTGCGCTCGCGCGCGCATTTGCCACCGATCCCGAAATCGTTTTCGCCGACGAGCCCACCGGCAACCTCGATGCCGACACCGGCGCGCGCATCATCGATCTGCTGTTTGAACTCAACGCCTCCGCCCGCACCACCCTGATCCTGGTCACCCACGACGACGCGCTGGCTTCGCGCTGCCAGCGGTGGTTGCACCTAGTGGCCGGCCGCGCGCAGGAAGTGGAATTCGCATGACGTTCGTACGGCTGGGCCTGTGGCTGCTGCGGCGCGAACGCGCCAGCGGCGAATGGCGCGTACTGCTGCTGGCGCTGATCATCGGCGTCGGCAGC
>DAHWJK010000342.1:0-9011 GCA_027344185.1 Thiobacillus sp. | reverse complement strand
CGCCTTTTGGCACCCCGAAATACGCAGGCTTCGAGGCTTCGGGGTCAAGGCTTCGAGGTCTTGCAGTAACACCTCTGCTATACCCGACTGGCCGCGTCGGATTCTTCCTATAGGTCTGCGCATCTAGGCTTACAGCATTTTCAGCGATATACGATGGAAGCGCCTACGGCCGCCATTTAGAGTAACTCTGCATTGAATCTTTAAGGGAAGCCCGCTCCGTGCGGTGTCTGGTCGACCTGCGTGTCGAGTGGGCCCGGAGGGCGGGCCAGGATTTGCAGGGAAGACCGCATGAACGCGCCTTTGCCATTTTTTGACCTGACAACTTCATTCGCGGATGTTGGCCCGAATGTCATTGGGGCTTGTGTGGAACCGGTGGCGCCGCGTGGCCTGCGTGGCCGGCCCAGCGTCGCGAAACCATCCGCTTTCGTCGAGCGCCGGCGGGCTGCTTCGGGCACCGAAGAGGGCTTGGTGCGTTCCCCTGCCGTCCTCGGCTTTGTCGGTGTGGTGTGGGGGCTGGTGCTTTCTGCCATCCTGACCTTCGGTGTTTCGGCCGGACTCGCGCTGACTGGCGTGAGCTGGATGGCCGCCGGCTACTATTGCGCCGCGATTATCCTGCTGGTGTTTGGACTTGTCGGCATCGTGCTGTACTGGGGGACACGGGCCGAGCATCCCTCTGTGGCCGGTATGGAGCGCTACTTGGAAGCGGCGGTCGAGCGGCGGCGCCAGTATCTCTACCTCTCGTCGATCAATGCGCTTGAAAATGCGCGCCGGCTGGGCATGTGGGAGCGGCGCTTTGACAGGCCCCAAGGCGAAAAGGACGCGGCGCTTTCAGGGCGCGCCACTCGGCCTCACGACCGCATCGATTCAACCGGTTTCGTCCCCGGGCCCCCTCTCGATTTCGCCAGGTGCCCGGGAACAGAACCCCGTTACGCAGCCGCCGCCAGCGGCTGAATCGCAGCTAGATTCTCGGCCAGCGCCTCGCGCGTGAGCGCTAGGTCGTAGTGCGTCTGCAGGTTCAGCCAGAACTCGCTTCCATCCCGAAGTAACCACCCAGGCGCGCGGCAGTATCGGCGGTGATGCTGCGATTAAAGCTTACGTTTCGATGGCCGCGTATATACGGCATTGCTCCTATTGTTTGGTTTGACCGCCGGAACTTGACCAGCCTATTTAATGTAGCTACATTAAATCCATGCACATCGAGTTCGATCCGGCCAAGGACTTGGCGAACCAGGGCAAACATGGCGTTTCGCTGGCACTGGCGGTTGAGCTCGATTGGCAAGCCGCGCTGGTGTGGGTGGATGAACGGATCGAGTACGGTGAGGCGCGCATGATCGCACTGGCACCGAAAACCGGCATCCTCTACTGCGTGGCCTTTGTTGATCGTGGTGACGCGCGACGCATCATCAGCCTGCGTCGCGCCAATCGTCGTGAGGTGAAACATTATGTCCAAAGTATCTAAGCGCCCTGCCGTGGCCATGCCCACAGTGGAAGAAGACAAGGCGATCACCGCCGCTGCCCGCAGCGACCCGGATGCGCAACCACTTACGCCCAAGCAGTTGAAAAGCATGGTCCCTCTGCGCACGCTGCGCGGCCGGCCCAAGTCGGACAACAAGAAGCTGCTGGTTTCGGTGCGCTACAGCCCCGAGGTTGTGGCGTATTTCAAATCCACGGGCGAAGGCTGGCAGTCGCGCATGGACGAAGCCTTGCGCGAGTACGTCGAGCAACACCGCGGAGCGTAGTCTTCGCCCAAGTCATTAAGCGCACACCGTCTCCATGGGGTCGAGGCTGATCGGCCCATCCCCTTAGCCAGTCGTGGCCTGACGTAAACTGAGTTACTCAGCGCCACTTACCCCCCGCCCACAAAAATGAACCCTTCCACGGTCAAAACCTACCTGCCCTGGGTCGTGGCCGTGGCGCTGTTCATGGAGGGGCTCGACACCACCATCGTCAACACGGCGATCCCCGCGATCGCCGAGGGGCTGCAGGTGACGCCCTTGAGCCTGAAGGCGGTGGTGACGAGCTATATCCTGAGCCTGGCGGTGTGCATCCCGGTCAGCGGCTGGATGGCGGACCGCTACGGCACGCGGCGCGTGTTCGGCATCGCGGTGGCGGTGTTCACCCTGGCCTCGATCCTGTGCGGCCTGGCGCAGAACGCGCCGATGTTGGTGGCGGGGCGCATTCTGCAGGGCGTGGGCGCGGCGATGATGATGCCGGTGGGACGGCTGGCGATCATCCGCACCTTTCACAAGTCGGAACTGCTGCGGGCGATGAACTTCGTGATCATTCCGGCGCTGATCGGGCCTTTGCTCGGACCCACGGTCGGCGGGCTGATCGTGCACTGGCTCTCGTGGCACTACATCTTCTTCATCAACGTGCCAGTGGGGCTGATGGCGCTGTGGCTGGCGCGTCGCTATATGCCGGATTACCGGGGCGATGTGCGGCGCCCGCTGGACGTGATCGGCCTGGTGCTGTTCGGCAGCGGCGCGGCGCTGCTGTCCTGGCTGCTGGAAATCTTCGGCGAGCACCAGATCGACGCGACCTCGGCGGCGGTGCTGCTGGCGCTCAGCCTCAGCCTGCTGGCGGCATATGGCTTGCATGCCCGCGAGACGGCCCATCCGCTGCTGCGCCTTGCGCTGTTCCGCGTGCGCACGTTTCGGGTGTCGGTGGTGGGCGGCTTCGTCACGCGTCTGGGCGTGGGTGGCATGCCTTTTCTGTTGCCGCTGCTCTACCAGCTCGGCCTGGGCATGCCGGCATGGCAGTCGGGCCTGCTGATGATGCCGGTGGCGGCGGCGGCGATGTTCATGAAGCTGATCGCGTCGCGGGTGCTGGCGCGCTTCGGCTACCGGCGCGTGCTGACCGTGAACACGGTAATGATCGGGATCGTGGTCAGCCTGTTCTCGCTGGTGACGCCGGCCACGCCGACCGGGCTGATCGTGCTGCTGGGACTGGCGCTGGGTTTCTTCAATTCGCTGCAATACACGAGCATGAATTCGATGGCGTATGCCGACATCGAGACGCCCGATTCGAGCATGGCCAGCACCATTGCCAGCTCGATGCAGCAGATGTCGATGAGCTTTGGGCTGGCCTGCGGCTCGCTGATCGCCGGCTGGTACCTGGGCGACCTGCCGCAGACCGACCGCGCCGCGGTGATGACGGCGCTCCACTACACCTTGCTGACGGTGGGTGCGTTCACGATGCTGTCGTCGCTCTCGTTCTGGTCGCTGCACGCGCGAGATGGCGAAAGCGTCAGCCGCGGCAGCGTGCGCGTGGCGGAAGGGTAAACGCAGACGTACATCCGGGGGCCCGGCTCAAAAACAACCGGGGCTCACGCCCCGCCTGCCGTTACAGGTCGGACGCCTGGGCGCTGATCATGTTCTGGTAAAGCATGGTGGAGATGACCAGGGTGTCCTGGCTGGTCAAGGCTTCGAACGACAGGCCATGCAGCGTGGCGGGCTTTTCGTCGTCCGCCGGGCGCGAGGCATTCACCGAACGAATGATGCAGTCCAGGGACAGCACGTGCTCGGTGTCGCCGACCTTGACGCGGAATTTGAGCGTGAGCGGCGCGCCAACGTCGCCGATCTTTTCGCCGACGGCGATCAGCGCCCCGCCGATGCTGATGTCCCGCGCGACGCATGCATGGCCGCTGCCGTCTTCGACCGTGGCGTGACAGATGATGTTGATCCGTCCGCGCGGGCTGTTCCGGATAACCTGCCCGCGCACCTCCTTCGGATAGGACAGGTGGAGATGGGGATACGGCGTGTTGGTCACGCGGATTGCCTTGGACGAAAAGGCGTAGACGCTCTTTCCGCTGAACAGGCGAATGACGAAGTCCTGCCCTTCGCGAACCAGCATCATGGTGCCGTTGATGATGGGCGTGGTCACGATGACGCTTTGGCCCTTGAGGTAGCCCACCAGCGTGACGAAGCTGCGCGACGGCTCGATATCGGACTGGAACTGCAGCTGGATGGAATCGCCGACGCTCAGCTTGACCTGGTCCAGCGTCATCACGCCGGATTCACGTTGCGCCGAAGCCAGTGTCCCCTTGCCTGCCTGGGCAGGCTTGTCGTCGGGGCTTCTGGACACGGCGTTATCAGTCAAGGTTTATAGGGGCTGTACAGGTTTGGAGAAAGACCCGGCGTGCATTGCATTTGCCGGGGCATCGTAGAGCATCCAGGGGCAGGCTGCAAACCGTCGTCCATCGCCTCACGTCGTCAAATGACGACACGGCAAGTCCAGCCTAAGGTTTTGTTTTACTGAAGGTTCTTCAAATCCGACGGATTTGGCGTCGCTGTCAGGCGACGTTTTACCTGGTTTTTTGCGTGGTTCAGCCACTGCAAAAACCTTATCCCTCTGTTTATCAAACGGTTTTGCGTGCTGGCTCGTGTATTGCTCAAAGACGTTGCGGCCAGTTCCGGTCGCAACCACACCAGAGCGTATTGCACACCCGTTCACTGAGAGAGCCCACCCCATGCTGAAGAATTTTATGAACACCGGCAATGAAAAAACCGAGCCCAACCGGGTCAGCCCGTCGACGCTCGATGCCAGCCGGCGCACCGCGCCGCTGCCCAAGGCCGCCGAACCCGTACGCGATGAAGCCCCGACGGTCCGCGTGCCGAATGAAGTGTCGAACGAAGATGGCAACAAGCTGATCGTCGGCCCGAACATCAAGCTGAAAGGTTCCGAAATCACCGATTGCGAAATCCTGGTGGTGGAAGGCCGCGTGGAAGCGTCAATGAACAGCCGCGATATCCGCATCGCCGAGGGCGGCGTGTTTTCGGGCAAGGCCGAAATCGATGTGGCGGAAGTGCGCGGCACCTTCGAGGGCGACCTCACCGCGCGCAAACGTCTGGTGATCTACGCCACCGGCAAGGTCAGCGGCGTGATCCGCTATGGCGCGCTGATGGTCGAGGAAGGCGGCACGATTTCCGGCGACGTGGCCACGCTGTCGGCAGGCCCCAACCTCGCCAAGGTGCCGGACGCCGAGACGCAGGCCGACCCGGAGGTGCACAGCCCCACCGCGCAGGACCTGATTTCCGGCGCGGCGTTCGCTCGCGGCCAACGCCGCCAGGGTTGACTCAAGATTGACCCCGGTCTGGCGCCATCCCTGCTGTCGCCAATGCGCGACGGCGGGGTGCCGCTATGCGCCTGCCCCGGCTTCAGCCGGCGCAGGGGGCGTCCGCTTGGGCCGCTTTCTTATAGTTTCGCGCTGCGTCCGCCGTCCACCGCCAGAATCTGGCCCGTCACGAACTGCGTGTCCATCGCGAAGAAGCGCACCGCGAGCGCGATGTCGTGCGGATCGCCGGCGCGCTTCAGCATGGTGTGCGAGACGATGCGCTGGCGCGAGACTTCGTCGAAATTCGCATCGTCTTCCGGCCACATGATCGGGCCCGGCGCGATGCCGTTGACGCGCACTTCCGGCGCCAGCTCGCGCGCCATGGACTTGGTCAGCCCGACCAGCCCGGCCTTCGCGACCGAATAGACGACGTAGCTCTTCATCGGCCGGTCGGCGTGGATGTCGGTGATGTTGATGATGCAGCCGCGGCGCTTCTTCAGTTCCGGCGCGGCGGCCTGCGACAGGAACATCGGCGCCTTGAGGTTGCTGCCCATCAGGTCGACCCAATCCTTTTCGGCAATGCTGCCCACCGGGGTGGGATAGAAGCTCGAGGCGTTGTTGAGCAGCACGTCGAGCCCGCCGAAGGTGATGACGGTCTGGTGGACCAGGCTCGGCAGCCCGCCGATATCGAGCAGGTCGGCCTGTATCAGCGCCACCGAATCGGGGCGGATGGCATTGAGCTCGTCCTGCAGCGCACGCGCCTCGGCGGCCGAACTGCGATAGTGGATCATCAGGTTGGCGCCGGCCGCGTGCAGCAATCGCGCCGACGCCGCACCCACCCGCCTGGCCCCGCCGGTAATCAACACCACTTTGCCTTGCATCGGGATTCGCCCTTATAGTCGCGTGATTCTGGATTATTCAATCGTCAGCATTATCCCTGATTCATACGCCGCATGCTGCCTGCTTCTACTTCCGACGCGCTTGCCCACAGCCAGCGCGTCACCGCGCACCTGCGGTTGCTGATCGACGACGCCGGCGGCTGGATCCCGTTTTCGCGCTATATGGAAACGGCGCTCTATGCGCCGGGGCTGGGTTATTACGCCGCCGGGGCGATGAAGTTCGGCGCAGCGGGCGATTTTGTCACCGCGCCGGAAATGACGCCGCTGTTCGGCCGCACGCTGGCGCAGGCGATTGCGCCGGTGCTGCTGGAAAGCGGGGGCGAGGTGCTGGAACTGGGTGCCGGCAGCGGGCGCCTGGCCGTGGATGTGCTGGGCGAACTGGAGCGGCTCGGCGCCTTGCCGGCGTGCTACAGCATCCTCGAAGTGAGCGCCGACTTGCGGCAACGCCAGCAGGAAACGCTGGCACGCGAGCAACCGAGCCTGGTCGGGCGCGTGCAATGGCTGGATGCGCTGCCCGCGCATTTCAGCGGCGTGATCCTCGGCAACGAAGTGCTCGACGCGCTGCCGGTGACGCTGTTGCACGGCACGGCGACCGGGCCGCAGCAGCGCGGCGTGATAGAGGCGGGCGACCGCTTTGCCTGGCAGGACCGGCCGATCGACGACCCGGTGCTGCGCGCCCGGGCCGCCGCCCTGGCGCTGCCGCCGGGCTATCTCACTGAAATCAACCTGGCGGCGGACGCCCTGATCGCCTCGCTCGCCGGCGGCCTGGACCGCGGCCTGATCCTGATGATCGACTATGGTTTCAGCGCGAGTGAGTACTACCACCCGCAGCGCCACATGGGCACGCTGCGCGCGCATTACCGCCACCATGCGCTGGACGATCCGTTCTACCTGCCGGGGTTATGCGACCTGACCGCGCACGTCGACTTCAGCGCGGTGGCCCGGGCGGGAACGGATGCGGGGCTGGAACTCGCGGGCTACACCAGTCAGGCAGGCTTTTTGCTGAACAGCGGGCTGACCGAGCTGCTGATGCAGACGCCGCCGACCGACGTCGCGGCCTACCTGCCGCAGGCGAACGCGGTGCAGCGGCTGGTATCGCCGGCCGAGATGGGGGAGCTGTTCAAGGTGATCGGTTTGACCAAGGGCGGAATTGCGCCGCTGGCGGGATTCTCGCGCGGGGATCGCCGGCACGCGCTGTAAATCAGCCCTACGTTTGCAAGCGAAGCGAAGCAATCCAGGGGAGCGCGCTCGGTAAGCTGGATAGCTTCGCTTCGCTCGCAAGGACAAAACTCACACCAGCGGCAGCTGCGCGTCGTCTTCTTCGGCCAGCCGCGTCACCCGCACCGCATGCAGACGGCGGCTGTCCGCGCGCAGGACGCTGAACAGGAAGCCGTCAAACTTGACCGATTCGCCGCGCTTGGGCAGATGGCCGAAGCGCGAGACGACCAGGCCGCCGACGGTGTCGAACTCCTCGTCGGAGAAATGCGCGCCGAGGGTCTGGTTGAAGTCCTCGATTTCGGTGCCGGCTTTCACGCGGAACACGCCTTCGTTCTCGCGGATGATGTTGTCCTCGGTCTCGTCGAAATCGTATTCGTCCTCGATGTCGCCGACGATCTGCTCCAGCACGTCTTCGATCGTCACCAACCCGGCGACGCCGCCGTATTCGTCGACGACGATCGCGATGTGGTTGCGGTTGGAACGGAATTCCTTCAGCAGCACGTTGAGCCGCTTCGATTCCGGAATGAACACGGCCGGCCGCAGCATGCCGCGGATGTCGCTGTCGGACTCGGCATAGTGCCGCAGCAGGTCCTTGGCCAACAATATTCCAATGACGTCGTCGCGGTCCTTGTCGATGACCGGGAAGCGCGAGTGCGCGGTTTCGATGACGTGCGGAATGAAGACTTCGGGCGGATCGTTAATGTCGACCACGTCCATCTGCGCGCGCGGGATCATGATCTCGCCGACGCGCATTTCGGACACCTGCAGCACGCCCTCGATCATCGCCAGGGCGTCGGCATCCATCAGACTGTTTTCGTAGGCGCCGTGCAGCAGTTCGATCAGCTGTTCACGGTCTTCGGGTTCGCGCATCAGCCAGTGGGAGATGCGCTCGAGCAAGCTCGGCTTGGGACTACTGTCAGACTCCATTTTCGTGTCAGGAAGTGTAGGGATTGGGGATATGAAACCGCTTCAGTATAGCGATTTCGCGTGACTCCATGATGTCGGCGTCCGCAGGGTCGAGGTGATCGTAGCCCTGCAGATGCAGCACGCCGTGGACAGTCATGTGGGCATAATGGTCCCTCAGCGGCTTGCCCTGCTCGCGTGCCTCGCGCTCGACCACCGGGGCACAGATCACCACGTCGCCGCCCAGTACGCCAGGGGAAATTTCGCCGTATTCGAACGTCAGCACGTTGGGAACGTAGCCCTTGCGGCGATAGTCCTGGTTGAGCGCCTGGGCTTCGTCGGCGTCGACGATGCGCACCGTGATCTCGGCCGGATGCGCGAGCGCCGCCGCGACCCAGCGACGGACCTGCGCGCGGCTGGGCAGTTCGGTCGCCGCGCTGGCGAACTGCACCGACAGGCTGAATTCAGGCGCCACGCTTTTCCGTTTCCGCGCGGCGCGCGGCATAGGCGTCGACAATACGGCCAACCAGCGGGTGGCGCACCACGTCTTCCGACAGGAAATGGGTAAAGGCGATGCCGCGCACGTCGCCCAGCACCTCGGTCGCATCGAGCAGGCCGGATTTGATGTGCTTGGGCAGATCGATCTGCGTCGGGTCGCCGGTCACCACCGCGCGCGCGCCGAAGCCGATGCGCGTCAGGAACATCTGCATCTGTTCGGGCGTGGTGTTCTGCGCCTCGTCGAGGATGATGAAGGCGTGGTTGAGCGTGCGCCCGCGCATGAAGGCGAGCGGCGCGACCTCGATGGCGTGGCGCTCGATCAGGCGCGTCACCTTGTCGAAGCCCATCAGGTCGTACAGCGCGTCGTACAGCGGCCGCAGATACGGATCGACCTTCTGCGTCAGGTCGCCCGGCAGGAAGCCGAGCCGCTCGCCGGCTTC
>DAHWJK010000045.1:0-23462 GCA_027344185.1 Thiobacillus sp. | reverse complement strand
GGCTTCGCGCAGCACCCAGCGGCCGAGCGGCAGGATCAGACCGCTGTCTTCGGCGATGGGTACGAACTGGGCCGGTTCCAGCAGCCCGCGCTGCGGATGTTGCCAGCGGACGAGTGCCTCGATACCGACGATCGTGCCGCTGTGAAGATTGATTTTGGGCTGGTAGTGCAACACGAACTCCTGCCGTTCCAGGGCGAGGCGCAGGCTGGCTTCGATGGATTGCCGTGCAATGGCACGGGTCGTCATCCTCTGCTCGAAGAATGCGTAGGTGTTGCGTCCCTTGTCCTTGGCATGGAACATCGCGGTGTCGGCATGCTTGATCAGGGTTTCCGCATCCAGTCCGTCGTCCGGGTAGATGCCGATGCCGATGCTGGCGCCGATATGCAGGTCGTGCTGCTCGATGCGGTGCGGCAGTGCGATCGCCGCAAGCATTTTTTGTGCAGCCAGCGCCGCGTCTTCCGCATGATCGATATCGGGAATCAGCGCGACGAACTCATCGCCGCCCTGGCGGCTGATCGTGTCCGACTGGCGCACGCACGCCAGCAGGCGCCGGCCCACCGACTGCAGCAACTGGTCGCCCACGCTATGCCCCAGCGAGTCGTTGATGTGCTTGAAGCGGTCCAGGTCCATGAACAGCACCGCAAGCTGCTTGCCGGTCCGTCAGGTCAGGGCAATGGCCTGGGCCAGCCGGTCGTACATCAGGATGCGATTGGGCAAGCCGGTGAGCACATCGTGATGCGCCAGGTGGTCCAGCTCGACTTTCGCCGTTTGCACCTGCTCGGCCAGCTGGCGCGCCTCGAGCGTCGCGATGACCAGGTTTGCGTTGGCCTGCTGCAGGCGGATCATCTGATCGACCGTTGCCGTCTGCAGCGTCTCTGCGCTGCGAATTTCGCGTTCGCGCGTGGCGGCGCGCCCTTCGCGCACATGGGCTTCGCCTTCGCGAGCCTGCGCCACGTCCTCGCGCTGGCCGGCCGCGTCCTCGCGCTGATGTGCGGCGTCTTCGCGTGCGGCGGCCATCCGTTCCCGGCCCTGCAGGGTCCCGGCGTCGGCACACGCTGCGCGATCCAGCCGCCGCCTGTCGCTGCCACGCACGACGCGTACCCGCTCAGCGTGATCGCTGGGATCGTTCGCCTGATCTTCCGCAGCGGAGTCGGAAAGTTCGACCTTGTCATTGCTGTTCATGCAAACTCTCCATATGAGGGTGGTTACAGCTAGGGATTGACCGTGGGATGACCGGTCATGATGCCGTCGTACCCGGACAGGGCCTCGCCAATCACGATGCCCTCGTCATTGATGTCGAACAGTCGAATGTCCTTGCTGTGGTCGCTGCCGCGCACCTTGACGATCGAGAAAACGCGCTTGAACTGTCCTGCGATTTCGACATAGCGCTGCACCAGGATGGCATCGGCGAGAAACGCGCTGCCGAATGGACTGAAACGCAAATCGGTGTAGCGGTCTTCCAGTTCCGAGGTCATCAGTATGGTCACGCCCTTGCTGGTCAGTTCGGCCACCATCCGGTACAGCGAACCGCGGAAATCCTCACTGAACTCGGGCGCCAGGGCCAGTTCGAAACCCGACAGCGAATCGATGACGACGCGCTTGGCCTGCATGCGCTCGATCATCCGGATCATGTCGTGCAGGGTTTCATCGATCGACAGGTCCAGCGACCGCGTGTCGATCACGCCCACCTGACCGGCACGCACCAGCGCATGCAGCTTGGTGTTCAGCAACTGGCTCGGACTTTTTTCGAACGCCGCAATCACGCCAGGCTCGCCGCAGCGCGCCCCTTCGGCGAGGAAGGCCGTCGCCAGGATGGTCTTCCCGGAACCCGAGGGACCCACTGCGAGCAGCGAATACCCGACCGGCAAGCCGCCCCCCAGCATCCGATCGAGGCCGGCGACCCCCATCGACAGCCGTTCCGTACCACCCGCAGCGGTCGTGCCGAGTGCTTTGACCGGCTGGACGATTGCCCGCGGGAAAACTTGGATGCCGGCATCGCCGATGCGGAAGGTATGCAAGCCGGGCGCCTGGGCTTGACCCCGCATCTTGACCACCTGCATCTTGCGCACCATGGAATTGCGATGCAGGTTTTGCGACATCCACAGGATACCGTCCGCCACGGTAAAGACCGGGCTCGATTCGGATTCGGGCGCCAGGTATTCGCCGATCAGGAAGGTGGTGGCCTGCCAGCTGGTCATCTGCATGCCGAGCTGCTGCACAAAGCGCTGCAGATCGGACACATTCCGGTCCTCGGGCCGGACCGACTGCACGACGGATCGAAACGAGTCGACGAACACCAGGCTGGGCGCATAGTCTTTGACCTCGGCGGCGATGCGCGCCAGGACGCGGTCGAAATCGCCCTCCAGCAGTTCGGCCGCCAGGTTGACGAAGCGGATCGACTGATTGATCTTCCCCTGATCGAAAAACGAAAATTGCTGCTGGTAGCGGAGCATTTTCAGGGTGGGCTCGCCGAGCACGGTGAAGAACAGCGCCCGGTAATCCGGCGTGGCCAGCGAGAACATCATCTGGTGGGCGAGCGTGGTTTTTCCGCTCCCCGGCGTGCCGGCAATCAGATTGAACGAGAACTCCGGCAGGCCACCTCCCAGCAAGTTGTCCAGACCGGGCACACCGGTTGGCAGGCGGCGTATCGTGACCTTGTTATTCATTGTCGAGCTCCTTGCCGGCCGGGTATGAAGCGGGATTGCCCCATGCCGAACGTAAAATGCTGGCCGTCAATTGTTCGCCAATCAACGAAGCCAGGATGTCGGTAAACGTGGTCAGCAGCAGGCTGTGGGCCGCGCAGGCATCGGCCGGCGCCTGGTCTGCGAGGCGCGCGCCGAATTCCGCGAAGCGGTGCGGGGCCTCCGATGACGGCGGGCACAGTGGAATCCAGGGAAAATCAGACTGTGCCAGCAGCACGCTGCGTTCATACAGCGAATTGAAACCGGCCTCGCCGACGATTGAAATGATCTCGTCGGCCAGCTTCTGCCAGTGGTCCATTGCGACATCCGCGACGTGTTCAGGCTGCTGTGCGATCAGGCTGGCGATGAGGTGCTGACGTAGCAGGGCGGGATGGTCCATCAGAAGGTGCTCACCAAGCGGCCGTCAAGACCCGGGAAATTGGAATGCAGCCACGCATGGGGTGTCATGTCCCTGAACGGACTGAAAGCGGCGGTTTCAGCTTCATCGGTTTTCATTGTAGCCTGCTGCGCGTCGGATCCACGTGCGGGACGGCGCATCGAGCCGATCCATGCGGCCAAGCGAGTCATCGCAACGCAAAAAATACTGTGCGGGCCGACCATCATGCGGCCGCCTCACTGACGGGTGCGTTCCCGTTCGGTCCGCGGAGCCGGGTCCCGGCCTTGCGTTCGCGGCGCGATCCTGTCCTGCGGCCGGCCATCGCATTGCGCGAATGCGGCGCCGGTGGCTCGCGTGGGTCCGCCAGGGTTGCGGCCCCTGCCGGGAGGGGCCGCGTTGTGACAGCCGGGCCTGATCGCGTTCCTGGCGTGCTGCCGCACCAGGGGATCGTGCGGCGCGATGCCGATGCTGACCTGGACCGCGGACGACACCAGCGAGGACAGGGACAGGCCCTGCACAAGGATGTGGGCGCGCAGATTCAGCATGGTGGGGCCTCCAGTTCGAGGGACGGCAGCCGGAATCGCGACCGGAATGCGTCGCGCTGCCTATCCGACCATGCTAGCCGTGCTGCGCCAGCCGGTCTGTGCGTTGCAGCACACAGACCGGCCTCAGCCCAGCACCACCTCGGCGCTATGCTCGCGCCGGTCGTCGATCAGCGGGATGCGCGCGTCGTGCTGTTCGACGCCATCCACCGACACCCGGGTTGCCTGCGCCGAGGGCTCGCCGGCGCGGCGGATCGCGATGTGATAGACGGTGTCGCGATAGCGGTAGTGGATCGTGTAGGCATTCCAGTCGGCCGGTATGCACGGCGCAATCCGCAGGTGGTCGACTTCCAGCCGCAGGCCGAGCAGGGTTTCCACGGTCAGCCGGTACATCCAGCCCGCCGCGCCGGTGTACCAGGTCCAGCCGCCGCGGCCGGTGTGCGGCGCCACCGCATAGATGTCCGCGCACATCACGTAGGGCTCGACCTTGTAGCGTTGCATCCTCTCCGGCGAGTCGCCGTGCCGGATCGGATTGAGCAGGGCGAAGAATTCCCACGCGCGTTCGGTATCGCCCATCATCGCAAACGCCATCGTGGTCCAGATCGCGGCATGGGTGTACTGGCCGCCGTTCTCGCGCACGCCGGGGATGTAGCCCTTGATGTAGCCCGGCTCGAGCGCGGATTTATCGAAGGGCGGATCGAGCAGCTGGATGATCTGCTTGTCGCGCCGCACCAGGCGCCGGTCGACCGACGCCATGGCCTGGCGGGCGCGCACCGGGTCGCCGCCCCCGGAGATGACGGACCAGCTCTGGCTGATCGAGTCGATCTGGCATTCGTCGTTGCTGGCCGATCCGAGCGGGGTGCCGTCGTCGAACCAGGCGCGCCGGTACCAGGCGCCGTCCCAGGCCTGGGCCTCGATGTTGCTCCGCAGTTTTGCCGCCTGACTTGAGCACAGCTCGGCAAATTCCGGGTCGTTGCGGTCGCGCGCCAGGCCGGCGAACAGCTCGAGGTTTTCGAGCAGGAACCACGCCAGCCACACGCTTTCGCCGCGGCCGTCCTTGCCCACCAGGTTCATGCCGTCGTTCCAGTCGCCGCAGCCCATCAGCGGCAGCTGGTGGGCGCCGAAGCGCAGGCCGTGCTTGAGGGCGCGCACGCAGTGCTCGTACAGGCTGGCCGTTTCGGGCGAACGCTGCGGCTGGTCGTAGTAGGCCTCCTCTTCCGGATACAGCTCGCGGCCTTCCAGAAAAGGGATGGATGCGTCGAGCACGCCGGTGTCGCCGGTCGCCCGCACATAGCGGCAGGCGGCATACGGCAGCCACAGGTAGTCGTCGGAAAAATGGGTGCGCACGCCCTGGCCGTTGGGCGGATGCCACCAGTGCTGCACGTCGCCCTTGAGGAACTGGCGTCCCGCATGCAGGATCAGCTGGTCGCGGGCGAGCCAGGGCGTCGCATGGATCAGCGCCATGGTGTCCTGCAGCTGGTCGCGGAAGCCGTAGGCGCCGCCGGACTGATAATAGCCGCTGCGTCCCCACAGCCGGCACGACAAGGTTTGATAAACCAGCCAGCCGTTGGCCAGCACGTTGAGCGCAGGGTCGGGCGTGTCCACGTTGACCGCGCCAAGGGTGCGGTTCCAGTATTCCCATACCGCTTCCAGCGCCTGCCGCGCGCTGGAACGTCCGCCGAAGCGCTGGATGAAGTGCCGCGCCTCGTCGGCGTGGGCGGCCGCGCCGAACACGAACACGATCTCGCGCTGTTGTCCGGGCGCCAGCTCGATCCGGGTCTGGATCGCCGCGCACGGATCCAAGCCGGCGCCGGTCCGCCCCGACAGTCGCTTGCGGCGCATCGCGGCCGGACGCGCCAGCGAGCCATTGCGCCCGATGAATTCGGTGCGGTTGCCGCTCACCGAGCGCTCGCGCTCGCTGACATGGGCAAACACCACGCGACCGGCGCATTCGCGGCCATAGGCATTGCGGGCGAACACCGCGCCGCTGTGCGGATCGGTTTCAGTGACAATGTGCATCTGGTTGGCGTGCCGCCATTCGCCGAGCACCAGCTCCCAGTAGCCCGTGAGCGACACGCTGCGCGTGCGCTGCGAACTGTTGTGCAGCTTGACCACGACGAATTTCACCGGCGCGTCCATCGCGACGTAGGTATGAAGCTCCGACGCAATGCCGGCTTCGTAATGTTCGAACACGCTGTAGCCGAAACCGTGACGGCACACATAACCGGATTTGCCGCGCGCGGGCAGCGGCGTCGGCGACCAGAACGCGCCGGTCTCCTCGTCGCGGATATAGAACGCCTCGCCGCTGGCGTCGGAGAGCGCGTCGTTGTGCCAGGTGGTGAGGCGGAACTCGTGCGCGTTTTCCGCCCAGGTGTAGGCGCTGCCGGCCTCGCTCACCACCGTGCCGATGTGCGGGCTGGCGATGACGTTGACCCAGGGCAGCGGCGTGTTCTGGCCGGGTTCGAGGGTGACGACGTATTCGTGGCCGTCGGGCGTGAAGCCGCCCAGCCCGTTGCTGAAAATGCGCTCGCGTGGCGGCAGCGGATAGACCGGCTCGGCGAGCGCCTGCAACGCGGGCTCCAGACGGTCCGACGCCCGTTCGCCCGAGACGCGGCGATCCACCTGCTCGATCAGGGTCTAGGCGGTGTCGCTGAACACGATGCGGGCCACGGTCTGCAGCAGCACGCGTTCGTCCTCGGTCAGCTCTTCGGCGCGGCGCACGAAAACGCCGCCCGGCTTGTCGATCATCTGAGCGTCGGGGCCGCCGTTGATCAGGCCCATGATCAGGTCCTGCAGCACCGCGCGGTAACCGGAGAAATCCTCGTTGACGATGACCAGATCGGAGGCCAGCCCCTTCATGCGCCAGTAGGCGTGCGCCTGCAGCACCTGCTTGACCAGGTCGATGCGGTTGAGGTCGCCGATGTGCAGCAGCACGATCGGCAGGTCGCCCGATATCGCGAAGCGCCACAGCCCGGACTGCCCCAGCTGGTTGCGGGCGATGACGCCGGGCGCGGCACGGCGCAGGGCATTGCCGAAGACGACCGAGTTGGCCATGCGGCCGAACAGCTGCGCATCGGCCTCGGTGGCGTTGAGGTGGCGCAGCACCTCCTGGCTCTGGAACCAGGCCATCTCGAATGCACGCTCGACGAAGTGGCGGTCGCAGTATTTTTCCAGCAGCGCCAGCGCCGCTTCGCGCGTGTCGGCCACGCCGGAGATGATCTGCACGCTCGCCGACTCGTCGGGCGACAGGGTCAGGGTGCGGCGGATCGCCACGATGGGATCGAGCACCGACCCCTCGGTGTTCGACAGCGGCGGGCTGTCGCGGCTGTCGAGCACCTGCGGGTTGGCCGCGCTGCGGCCGCGGCCGATGAAGCGGGCGCGGTCGGTTTCGAAGCTCGGCGCGTCGGCCTTGGCGCCCGGTGCGGCCAGCAGGTGGAACATCCACGGCACCTGTTCGCCCGGCGTGCGCGGGCGCCGGGTGCAGAGGATCGCCTGGCGCTCGGGCAGGATTTCGGTCTGCACGAACAGGTTGCTGAAGGCGCGGTGCGCGAGGTCGGCATTCAGCGGGGCCAGCACCACTTCGGCGTAGCTCGTCACCTCGATGCGGCGGGTGCGCGACGACTGGTTGGTGAGCGTGACGCGACGGATCTCGACATCGTCCTCCGGCGACACGCTGATCTCGGTGTGCGCCTCGATCGCGTGGTCGCGCCGCCGGTATTCGGCGCGCGCCTGCACGAAGATCGCTTCGTAATGGTCGGCGCGCTGCAGCGTCGGCTGATGCGCGGTCGACCAGTACTTGCCGCTGTCGCGGTCGCGCAGGTAGATGAAGGTGCCCCAGCCGTCGGTGGTGGCGTCCTCGCGCCAGCGCGTGATGGCGAGGTCGCGCCAGCGGCTGGTGCTGCCGCCGGCGTGGGTCGCCATCACATGGTAGCGGCCGTTCGACAGCAGGTGCACTTCGGGCAGCTGCGTGCTGGGCTCGGTGAACACGCGCATGATCGAGCCGACGTCCGCGCTGGGCGGGCGCGCGGCGGCGCTGACTTCGGCCGCGTGCGGGTGCAGGGTGGCGCCCTTCTTCGGCACCCGTTCCTGCAGCAGCAGTTCGGTCGCCCGCGCCAGCGGATCGGACATGAAGCGGCGCTGCATCGGCTGGCCCAGCAGGACATGCGCATACGCCAGGAGGCTCATGCCCTGGTGGTGCACCATGAACGACCGCACGATGGCGTGCGGCTTGCCGCGCGGCACCCGGGTGGGCGTGTAGTCGATCGCCTCGTAGAAGCCGTAGGCCCCAAGAAAGCCCAGGTCGGCCAGCGTCTTGAGGTTGCGGCAGGCTTCGCGCGGCATCACCATCAGCGCCAGCGCGCTGGCGTAGGGCGCGATCACCAGGTCGTCGCCCAGGCCGCGCTTGAAGCCGAGGCCGGGCACGCCGAAGGCCCGGTACTGGTAGACCTGGTTGACGTCGGTGGCGTTGTAGCAGGATTCGGAAATGCCCCACGGCACCGCGCGCTGCCGGCCGTATTCGATCTGGCGTGCCACCGCCGCCTTGCAGGTCTGTTCCAGCAGGGTGTCGGGGTAGCTCGGCATGATCAGCTGCGGCATCAGGTACTCGAACATCGAGCCGCTCCACGAAATCAGGCTGACAGCGCCGCCGTGGCTGGTCAGCAGGCGGCCGAGCGCGAACCAGTGCTTCTGCGGCAGCTGCCCCTGCGCAATCAGCAGGAAACTGGCCAGCCGCGCTTCCGACGCCAGCAGGTCGTAGCACGACGGATCGCGGCGCCGCTCGCCGACGTCGTAGCCGATCGTCAACAGGCCGCACGCGGCATCGTAGAGAAACTCGAAATCCATCGCTGCCAGCGCGCGGCAGCGCAGGATCAGCGCATCGATGCGTTCGAGCTGCGCCTGCGCGGGGGTGCCGGTGCCGGCCAGTTCCATCCGGGTCGGCATCGCGCTGCCCTGCCAGGCGCCCGGCACCAGTGCGGCCAGTTCGTCGCGCAGTGCACGCACCTGCAGGTCGAAGGCACGCGCCCAGTAATACAGTTCGTCCTCGACACCGGTTTCGGTCGGCAGCGATTCGGCCAGCGTGCCGCCGATGCGCTGGAGCTTTTCCAGCGCGCGGCTGACGGCCTCCGGCGTCTTCGGCGGTCCGTCCTGCACCAGGGTGAACAGGCTGTCCTGCAGCAGGGCGATCTTTTTCGCCAGCTCGGGCGCGGGGGCGGTGGGCAATTGCTCGGCCAGCACCGTCAGCGTGTCCTGCAGCCCCTGCAGCGCGAGCGCCGGCAGCACCGGCTGGGCCTTGAGTTCGGCCAGCCCCGCCTGCAGGGTGAGCAGGCTGCCGGCCAGGTTGCCGCTGTCCACTGACGACACGTACAGCGGGTGCAGCGGCTGCAGCGTGCGGGTGTCGTACCAGTTGTAGAAATGGCCGCGATAGCGTTCCAGTTTTTCCATCGAGGCCAGCGTGTGGTCGATGCGCTGCAGGCATTCGCCTACCGTGATATAGCCGAAATCGACCGCCGCCAGGTCGGCCAGCAGCGACATGCCGATGTTGGTGGGCGAGGTCCGCGAGGCGATCGCCGGTGCCGGGTTTTCCTGGAAATTGTCGGGCGGCAGCCAGTTGTCGGCGGGGCCGACGAAGTCGGCAAAGTAGCGCCAGGTGCGGCGGGCCGCGCTGCGCAGGAAGGCCTCCTGGCTTGCGCTCAGACCGGGGACGGGGGCGGCAAGCGGACGGCTGATCCACCAGCCGGCGATGGGCGACAGCAGCCACAGCAGGAGCAGCGGCGCTGCGGCGAGCCACGCTGTTCCGGACAGCGGCAACGCGGCGGCCAACGCGGCCGCGAGCAGCGGCGCGATCCACATTTCGCGGAAAAAATCGGTCAGCGATCGCCGGGCGTTACGGCGTGCGTAGGCGGGCAGATGCCACAGCAACAGGCCGCGCCGCGTGAACAGCATGCGCACGCCCGAGCGCAGGATTGCGCCGACGGCAATCCGCGTGTCGTAGGGCAGGAAGGCCAGGTTCAGCAGCGCGAGCATCAACGGGCGGCCGGCGGATTTACCGGTCAGGTTCAGATGCACCAGCCAGTCGCGTTCTTCCGGCTTGCGAACCAGTTCGATCAGGGTGGCCAGCAGGCAGGGCATAAAGACCACCGTCGCCACCAGCAGGCTCCACAGCCATGCAGGCCCCGGGCCCAGCAGCCAGCCGCCGGCCAGCAGGATGAGCAACGCCGGCGCCACCAGGCTGCGGCGCAGGTTGTCGAACAGTTTCCACCACGACAGCGCCGACAGCGGGTTGGGTTGCCGTTTTGCCTTCGCACCATTGGAGGGCCCGGGCACCCACGGCAGCAGCCAGCCGGTCAACTGCCAGTCGCCGCGTATCCAGCGGTGGCGGCGGCTGGCCTCGCTCGATACGCTGGCCGGATGTTCCTCGATCAGCTCGACGTCGGTCACCAGGCCCGAGCGGGCATACCCGCTTTCCAGCAGGTCGTGGCTCAGGATCAGGTTTTCCGGAAAGCGGCCGTCGACCGCCTGGCGGAATGCATCGACGTCGTAGATGCCCTTGCCGACGAACGAGCCTTCGCCGAACACGTCCTGGTAGACGTCCGAGACTTCGCGCGTGTAGGGGTCGAGCCCCGAGTCGCCGGCGAACAGCCGGGTGAAGCGCGACTGGCCGGCGCTGGTCAGGCTGATCGAGGCGCGCGGCTGCAGGATCGCGTAGCCTTCGACGATGCGGCCCTTGCGCGCGTCGTAGACCGGCCGGTTGAGCGGGTGCGCGAGGTTGCCGATCAGGGTGTGGGCGGCGTCGCGCGGCAGCTGGGTGTCGGTGTCCAGCGTGATGACGTACCGGATGCCATCGAGCAGGGACAGGTCGCCAACGATATCGGAGAACGCCGACTGCGCATTGCCGCGCAGCCAGGCATTGAACTGTTCCAGCTTGCCGCGCTTGCGCTCGTAGCCCATCCAGACGCGTTCGAATGGATTCCATAGCCGCGGCCGGTGAAATAGATAGAAGATGCAGGGACGGTCGTCGCGGTAGTTTTCATTGAGCGCCTCGACCGCGGCGCGCGCATGCTCGAGCAGCGCGGCGTCGCCCGGCAGCGTCTGCTCGGGCGCATCGGCAAAATCCGTCAGCAGCGCGAAGAACAGGTTGGGATCGCGGTTGCCGAGATAGCGGATCTCCATCGCTTCGAGCAGGGTGTCGACGTCCTCCGGCCGGGTCAGCAGGGTGGGGACGATCACCATGGTGCGGTGGCGGTCCGGGATGCCGTGCGAAAAATCCAGACGCGGCAGCGCGCGCGGCGGCATCACCAGCGTGACCAGCAGGTTCACCAGCGGCACACCCAGCGCGGACGCGGCGACCAGGAGGGGCAGGCCGAGCAGCCACCAGCGTGGGTCGTGCAGGTCGATTCCACCAAGCGCGAACAGCACGGTGGCGACGACGCCGGCGGTAAGCAGCGCGATCGGGCCCAGGTAGAGGAACAGGCGCAGATGGCTGCCGGCGCGGCTGATACGGGATTTCAACGGCAGCCGGCAGCCGACTGCGCGTTCCAGCTGCGGGCGGCCGTCGTCGATCAGGTAGTAGCCGACATGGGCGCTGCGCGCCTCCGGTCCGTGTTGCGCGGCCGCGGTCTGCGCCAGCGTGATGGCTTCGCGCGCCACTGCCCGTTCGCTTTCGCTGCTGCGGCGCGCCACGTCCTCGATCACATGACGGTAGCGGTCGCGGGTGGCAAAGTCCTGGCGGGCGTAGTTGTCCAGCGGATCTTCGCGCAGGGTCTGCTCGACGACGCTGAGCGATTCGACGAACTGCTTCCAGTCCATCGCGCCGATAAAGCGCAGGCTGCCGATGCTGTTGGCGATGGAAATCTGATTGGCCGCGGCGGTGCGACCGGCCGCTTCCGACAGTTCGGCAGCGGTCACGCCCTGTTCGAGCAGTTTCTGTTCGACCCAGGTCTGGACGAAGGCCATGGCGGCCCCCTGCGCCTGCAGCCGGTCGTAGAACTCTTCGACAAACGGGGCGGTCAGCGGCACGTCGGCATGGGCGAAGGCGGCCAGCAGGTGGATCAGCTGCTTGGGATCGGTTTCGGCCGCGGCGAGCATGCGGTCCGCCCAGGCGATGGCGGCGTCGCGCTCCTCGCGCCGCTGCGCGATGCGCACGCCGACGCGGCGCAGGTTTTCCAGCAGCGCCAGCTGCAGCATGATGGGGAAGGCCCACAGTTCGCCCAGCTTCAGCGGTTCGACGGTCTGGTAGGCGGCGATGAACTGGGTGGCATTGTCGCTGTCGACGCGGCCGTCCATGTGGGAAATCAGCTCGAGCGCCAGGTCGTAGATCCGCGGGAATCCGGCCAGCGGGCCCTCGGCCAGCCGCGGCAGCTGGCGGCTGTAGCCGCGCGGCAGATGGCGCCGGGCCAGCCCGATCTGCTGTTCGATCAGATAGAAGTTGTCGAGCAGCCAGGCCTCGGCCGGCACGATGCGCTGCCCCGGCAGGGCCGCGGCGGTCACGACGTCGTAGGCCGCCAGCAGGATGCGTTCGTTATCCGCCAGCCGCTGCAGCAGACGGTCCGGACCGGGGCGGGTGTCGATCCGGTGCTGGACTGCCAGCGTGACGGCGTGGCGCTTCAGCTGCTCGATGCTGAACAGCTCCGAGCGCAGCAATTCGGTGTCGCGGTCGCGACGCAGGGCATTCCGCCTGCCTGAGGGAAACCCGAACGTTTTGATTTTGATGACCTGCTCCTTGTTCGTATGACGTGTTCGTATGACGTGTTCGTATGTCGGGTCAGTGCGGCACGGGCCGGATGCCGGTGGATTCGCTCGGGACGGACTTACGTGGGCCTGGGAGAAATCATGGGCAACGCGCGGCGGGGAAGAGTTCCCTCGCAGGCCGCTTCGCCGGGGAATCGACGCGGCATCGGCCAGGCCGCAAACGCGCCACGACCGGCATCCGCGCAAGGCGGATGCCGGTCGTGAGCATCAGCAGCCTATTTGTTGCGGGCAAACAGCAGGAAAGCACCCACCGCGATCGCACCCACGCCGGCCCAGATGGGGATGTTGACGGTCTTCTTGTCCTTGACCGACAGTTCGATCGGTCCCAGCTTGGCCTCATGCGTATCCTGGGTATAGGTGAACCCGCCATACAACAGGCCGAGTCCGCCCGCCACGATCAGCGCGATACCCAACATTTTGATTGCATTCATTTTTGTCGTCTCCAGTCGATTTAAGGGTGCATGCGGCAGGTATCAGGGGCGAGCGCCGGGCCGGCGGTTCGCCCCTGACGGGCTGCGCTTATTAGCATAGAACGGATTGCGGACGGATACTGGCGCCGGCAATACGGATGCTGGACGCGCTGCCTGCCGCCGCCCCGCCGCATGCCGGGGCGGCCTGGATCACTTGCCGACTTCGTGGCCGATGACGCCGCCGACGGCTGCGCCGCCCACAGTGCCGATTGCGCTCCCGCCGGTGAGGATGGCGCCACCGACGGCACCGACGCCGGCACCGACGGCCGTGCTCTTGTCCTGCGACGACATGCCGGCGCAACCGCCCAGGCCCAGCAGCAGGGAAGCGGCCGCAGTACCGAATGCAAATTTCTGTAGGGATTTCATGAGGATTCCTTGATGAGGCGAACCTGGGTGAGGCGGAACTTCAATCCGCCGGGCAGGCACCTGTCTTCGCCAGGCGCGCGCTGCCGGGGCAGTGCGCATGGCCACGCTGCAGGGAGTGCGCGCGTGCTGGTTCCGACCCGTCAACAATAGGGGAGGCGGGCATCGCCGTCTGTCTGCTATCGAACATAGGTCGCGCGCGCGCCCCCGTCCCGCGTCACTTCGACCTGGCGTGTATCGGGGTGTCGCCGTCCTGCCGGTAGCGCACGTCGCCCAGCAGACGGTCGAGTTCCGCCTTCACCACGGCGTAACACTCGCATACGCGGGTTTCGAGTCCGGTGCGGTCGAGCACCGCGATGTGTCCACGGCGGTAGCTGATCACGCCCGCATCCTGCAGCCTGCCGGCCGACTCGGTAATGCCTTCGCGGCGCACGCCGAGCATGTTGGCGATCAGCTCCTGCGTCATGACCAGCTGGTTCGACGGCATGCGGTCCAGCGTCAGCAGCAGCCAGCGGCACAATTGCTGTTCCACCGAGTGGTGGCGCGTGCAGACCGTGGTCTGCGCCATCTGCGTCATCAGCGCCTGGGTGTAGCGCAGCAGCAGGCGCTGCAACAGGCCGGCCCGATTGAATTCCTGCAGTAGGGTCCCGGCCGGCATCCGGTAGGCTACGCCGGCGGTCTGCACCACGGCCGAGCTGGACGTGGTGTCGCCGCCCATGAACAGCGAAATGCCGACTACGCCTTCGTTGCCGACGCCGGCCGATTCGGTCGAGGCGCCGGATGCCATGACGTAGTGCAGCGAGACGATGGCGCTGGTCGGAAAGTAGGCGTGCCGCAGCTGGCTGCCGGGTTCGTAGAGCATGTCGCCCAGCGCGAGATCGACCCGCTCCAGATGCGCCAGCAGGGGCTCGAATTCAGCAGAAGGCAGGGCAGCGAGCAGGTGGTTCTGGCTGGGATGCGGTGTCGTCATGGCGAATCGGAAAAGACTGCGGATTATTTGCGGGCAATGATCTCAACACCGATGCCACGATAGCCGATAAAGCGGCAGGACTGGGTGAACATCGGCTCCCCGCTGACCCGGAACCGCTGTTTCGAGCCATCGGTATTGACGCGACTGTATACGAAATCGAGGAAGGGCTGGCGTGCGGCAATCGTGGCCTGCAGAAATGCCCGCTCCCGCGGATCCCACCCTTGGGTCGGGTCGCCGCTGTCATTCCCGCCGAGGGCGCCGACCCGGATGCCGAGCATTTCCAGCACCGGCCCGGCGACCTTGGTGAAATTCATGTTCTCGTCCTGTTCCCAATACCAGTCCGAGGCCAGTTCGGTCAGGCTGCGGTAACGGGCTTCGCTTTCGCGCAACTCGGCGGTGCGCTCCAGCACCGTCTTCTCCAGCACCTGATTGTAGGCGTCGAGTTTTTTGTACAGCAGTCGCACCTCCAGCATGTTGTGGATGCGCACTTTGGCTTCGACCAGATCGAACGGCTTACTGATGAAGTCCTTGGCGCCGGCCTGCAGCGCGCGCAGCTTGTGTCCCGGCTGTGCGGTGATCACCAGCACCGGCAGGTAGCTTTCCGCATCGTTGGTCTTGAGCCCTTCCATCACCTGGAAGCCGTCCATGCCGGGCATCTGCAGGTCGAGCAGGATCAGGTCGTAGGGGTGCCTGCGGTGCAGCGCGAACACCTCGTGCGGATTCATCGTCGAATTCACATGGGTGTAGCCGGCCTCGCTCAGCATCTGCGCGAGCAGCAGGACATTGGATTCATGATCGTCGACGATCAGGATGCTGGCTTTGAGAATGTCCGACTCGCTGATCATCATGTCCGATTCCTTTCGCTCGCCCGGCTTTGCGCGAAACGCAGCGCCACGTCCAATGCATCGAGAAAGGCGTTGACCTTGATCGGCTTGGTCAGGTAATTGAAGAAGCCGGCGGCAAGGGCGCTCTCGATGTCGCTGGCGAGCGCATTGGCGCTCAGCGCAATGATCGGGATATGCGCGGTCAGCGGATCGTCGCGCAGGATCTGCATCGCTTCGATGCCGCTGATGCCGAGCAGGTTGATGTCCATCAGGATCACTTCCGGTTGGTAGGCGCGCGCAAACTCGATCCCCAGCTGGCCATCCGCCGCCGAGAGCAGCCGCAGGTCGGCGCGCCGCGCAATGATCTGTTCAACCAGGTCGAGGTTGGCCGGGTTGTCCTCGACATAGAGTATCGTGCGCAGCGGCGTGCCATCCGGCAAGCGCGGCTGCTGCAGTGCGGCATCGCTGTCGGCGAGCACAGCACGGTCCGGCGCCGCGCTCAGCCCAAGTTCCACCCAGAACACGCTGCCGATGCCGACGCTGCTGTCGACGCCGATGACGCCGCCCATCAGCTCGATCAGCCGCTTGGTCACCACCAGCCCGATGCCGGTGCCTTCTTCGGCGCCGGCTTCCTTGCCGAGCCGGTTGAACGGCTGGAACAACTGGGCAAGCTGTTCCGGCGCCAGCCCGGCGCCGGTGTCGCGAACGCTGATGCGCAGCGCGTCCGGCGGCACCGGCAGAGCCTCGACGACAACCGTGCCGCCGGGCGTGTTGTATTTGATGGCATTGAACAGCAGGTTGATCAGCACCTGCTTGATCCGGGTGCGGTCCGCCCTGACGTAGCAGGGCGTGTCGAAGCGCGGAAAGCGCATGCCGATGCCGCGTTTCTGGGCCTGGGGCTCGATCATGGCACGGCATTCGAGCATCACCTCGGACAGCGAGACGGGTTCTTGCGACAACGTCACCTTGCCCGATTCGATCAAGGCAAGGTCGAGTATTTCATTGATCAGTTCCAGCAGATACCAGCCCGCCTTCAGAACCTGGTCGAGGCTGCGCTGCTGGGCGAGCGTCGGCTGCGGCGAGCCGGATTCCATCAGCTGGGCGAAGCCGAGAATCGCGTTGAGCGGCGTGCGCAGCTCGTGGCTCATGCCGGAGAGAAAATCGGTTTTGGCGCGGTTGGCGGTTTCCGCCGCGGCCAGCGCCTCGTTCAGCCTGGCCTCGGCCTGCTTGCGTACCGAGTTGTCGGCGCAGATCAGCAGGTAGCCGATGAGTTCGCCCGCGGCGTCGCGCAGCGCCGTGATCGACACCTTGGCGGCAAAGCGACTGCCATCCCCGCGCACGATGGTCGTCTCGTAAATGTCCTCGATCCCGCGCGAGGCCTTGAAGGCCAGCGTCTCGAAGCCGGGCGCAATCGGCGTGGCGAGTTCGCGGCTCAGCGCCTGCGCGCGCGTCATCACGTCCTGCGGGTCGTGCATCTCGCTGGGACTGCGCTGGTTCACGACCTCGGCGGCGTGGTAGCCGAACAGGCGCTCGGCGCCGATATTGAACAGCTGGATGATGCCCTTGTCGTCGGTGGCGATGATGGCGAAACTGGCGCTGGTGAGGATCGCGTTCTGCAAGGTGCCCGTTTTGAGCAGGGCTTCCTGGCGCTGCGCTTCGATGCTGCTTGCCGCGATGCCGACGGCATCGGCCAGGGCGGAGGCACTTCCTGTTTCGGACATGGCTGGGTTTCCGTGGATAACGTGCGACGATCCGGGCAGGCAACGGGCTGCCTGCGCGCGGTGGCAACACTGTGGGGCACCGCAGCAATCGGACAATCCGTCTGATTCATTCAGACCTGAATGGGGATTGTTGCGTTGTTGGGCGCGATGATCTGTGCGTTGGCACACATAGCCGCGATTCAGGACGCCATCGATCCGGGACAGCAGGAGGGCGGTCCTGTATCGTTGCGCTGAAATGACAGTTGGCTGCCGGCAGGCGGTGCCGACCGATCAGATTGTCAGGAGTGCGCATGGCCGACCCGTTTGACCCCCGCCAGAACCGTCTGCTCGCTGCGTTGCCGGACGAGGAGTATGTGCGCCTGCTGCCCAGTCTGGAGCAGGTCCCGATGCCGCTCGGACAGGTGCTCTACGAATCCGGCGAGCAGATGCGCCATGTCTATTTCCCGCTCGATGCGATCGTGTCCATGCTCTATGTGATGGAGGATGGGGCGTCTGCAGAAATCGCCGTCGTCGGCAACGAGGGCGTGGTGGGCGTTTCGCTGTTCATGGGCGGCGAAACCACGCCGAGCCGGGCGGTGGTGCAAAGCGCCGGCCATGCCTACCGGCTCAGGGGACAGCTGCTGAAGGCGGTATTCCACCGTGCCGGCGGGCGTCGTGCCGGGATATTCCATGACCTGCTGCTGCGTTATACCCAGGCGCTGCTGACGCAGATGTCCCAGACCGCGGTGTGCAACCGCCATCACTCGCTGGACCAGCAGTTCTGTCGCTGGCTGCTGCTCAGTCTCGACCGCCTGCCCACCAATGAGCTGGTCATGACGCAGGAACTGATCGCCAACATGCTCGGGGTGCGCCGTGAAAGCGTAACCGAGGCCGCCGGCAACGTGCAGCGCGCCGGCCTGATCGAATACCACCGGGGCCGCATCACCGTCCTCGATCGCGCGGGCCTGGAAGCGCGGGTGTGCGAGTGCTATGCCGTGGTCAAGCGAGAGTTCGATCGCCTGCTGCCTCCGCTCGGCACGGCGTGAGCCGATGATCCCAGGGCGAAGCCCGGAACAGTTTGGTGCGCTACCGCCCAGACAGGCCGGGCATCACACGCCAGACTGAAGTCGATCATCCCGGGGCAGTCCTGCCTCGGGCCGAAGCGATTTCAGGAGTGTCTACGTGCCGCACAGCCAGCCCGACCCTGCTACCAACCGCCTGCTCAGGGCCTTGCCGCGCAAGGAACGCCAGCGTTTTCTGGTCGCGTGCGAACCGGTCCAACTGGTATTCGCGGACACCCTTGCCAACCCCGGCGAACGGATCCGTCATGTGTACTTTCCTGTGGACAGCTTCATTTCCCTGGTGGCGACGATCGGCCAATCCGACAACCTTGAAGTCGGCATGGTCGGCGACGAAGGCATGCTCGGCTTGGCCCTTGTGCTGGGGGTCGGCGTGTCGCCGCTGCACGCCGTGGTCCAGGGTGCGGGGTCCGCGCTGCGGATGGACGCCGCACGGTTTCGTCGTGAACTCGATGCGAGCGTCGCGCTGAAGCGGATTCTCAAGCGTTATCTGTATGTGGTGATGGTCCAGCTCGCGCAGACAGCGGCGTGCACCCGATTCCATGTGGTGGAGGCGCGACTCGCCCGCTGGCTATTGATGACGCAGGACCGCACCCATGCGGATGCATTTCATGTCACCCACGAATTCCTCGCCTACATGCTCGGCGTACGCCGCGTCGGCGTCACCAGGGCGGCCAGTTCGCTGCAGGCGCGCGACCTGATCCGCTATCATCGCGGCGACATCACGGTGCTCGACCGGGCTGGCCTGGAAGCCGCCTCCTGCGTCTGCTACGATGCCGACAAGGCGACCTATGCACGCGTAATGGGTTAGCGGAAACGACAAAGGCACAGCCCGGCACGCGATGGCTGGCATAGACAATCAATGGATGGTGTGCGAATCACGTCAAGCAGGATGCTTGCGTATTTGGCGTCCCCACGGGGATTCGAACCCCGGTACCTACCGTGAAAGGGTAGTGTCCTAGGCCTCTAGACGATGGGGACCCGGACGACGGTGTGAACCGCCTACGTTGTTGCTGCGACTCGCGTCGCTACTGCCTGTTGGAAAGCTGGGTCAAGGTCACGCCGAGCAGCAATCCGACGAAACCCAATGGTACCAGCGAGATCCAGACTTCGGGGTTCTCACTGCCATTCAACATTTTCCAAAATCCAACGATCAGTCCGACGACACTCAGTATCAGCCCCAGCAATGTGGTGATGACGCCAAGCCTGTGCATCGCACTTCCTGTTAGGTGGTGGAGGTAAGCGGGATCGAACCGCTGACCTCTTGCATGCCATGCAAGCGCTCTCCCAGCTGAGCTATACCCCCAACGAAGCCGCGCATTCTATAGATGCCTCGTACGCTTGTAAAGCCTTTGCGGCGATCTCAGTCAGGAAAAAGTTTGCCCGGATTCATGAGGCCGTGCGGATCGAATTGTCGCTTGATCGCCCGCATCAGTTCGAGCGTCGCGGGCTCGATTTCGCGGTCGATGAAGCGGCGTTTTTCGGTGCCGATGCCATGTTCGCCGGAAAGGGTGCCGCCCAGGGCCAGCGCGCGCAGCAAGATGGCGTCGAGCGCGAGGTGGGCGCGCTCCATTTCGTCGGCGTCGTCCGGATGCACCATCAGATTGACGTGCAGGTTGCCGTTGCCGGCGTGGCCGAACGACACCACGGCGAGCCGGTGCGTGTCGGCCATGTGGTCGATGAAATCGACGAACTCGGCAAGCTGCGACACCGGCACCACGATGTCCTCGTTGATCTTCAGCGGCGCGATTCGCTTGACCGCGTGCGACAGCGACCTGCGCGCCGTCCATAGCCGGGCGATGTCGTCGCGCGCGAAGCCGCTCTTCGTTTCGAGCAGGCCGGCGCCGGCGAGCGCCTGTTCGAGCGCGGCGATCTGGCGCGGCAGGTCTTCCGGCGCGCCGTCGGCCTCGACCATCAGGAGCGCGCGGGTTCCGGGCGGCAGGTCGTCGGCCGCGCCGGTCGGGCGGATGGCGTCGATGGCGCGCCGGTCCATGAATTCGAGCGCGCTCGGAACCACGGCCTGGCGCATGACGCGGCTTACCGCATCGAGCGCATCGCGGTTGCTCGCGAAACACAGGCGCAGCGTGGCGACGGCTTCGGGGGCGGGCAACAGCTTCAGCGTGGCTTCGGTGATCAGCGCCAGCGTGCCGCCGGAGCCCACCAGCAACCGGGTGAGGTCGTAGCCGGTGACGCCCTTGGTCGTGCGGCAGCCGGTGCGGATTTCCTCGCCGCGGCCGGTGACGGCGCGCAGCCCCAGCACGTAGTCGCGGGTGACGCCGTACTTGACGGCGCGCGGTCCCCCCGCGTTCATCGCGAGGTTGCCGCCGATGCGGCAATACGCGCTGCTGCCGGGATCGGGCGGATAGAACAGGCCGGCGCTGCGCGCGATGCGGTCGATTTCGTCGGTCACCACGCCCGGCTCGACGACGATGAGCCGGTTGGCGGGGTCGAATTCGAGCACCCGTCGCATGCATTCGAAGCTGACCACGACGCTGCCGGGCGACGGCAAGGCGCCGCCGACGTTGCCGGAGCCGGCGCCGCGCGGCGTCAGGGCGACGCGATGCTCGAAGGCGACGCGCGCGAGCGCGGCGACATCGGCGTGCGAAGCGGGGAACAGCACCGCGTCGGGCACGACCCGGCGCGGCGTCTCGTCGCAGGCGTAGGCCTCGCAGGCGGCCGCCTCGTCGAAGACGCGGTCGGCGCCGAGGGCGGCGCGGAAAGCGGCGAGTGCGGGCGCGGGGAGCATGAAGTCGGCGGGCAGGACGTCAGGCGCTGTGCTCGGGGGGGAGTTGCGCGACCAGCTGCGCGATCGTGTCGGCGTCGAAGTCCATGCCGATGTCCCAACCCGGGTTCAGCGCGATCGGAACGCCGCCGCCGATGCGGCGCAGCAGCCACGAAAACTCGGTCAGCAGGCCGCCCGAAAAACCGGGGAAATGCTCGACGAAAGGTTTGGCGCGATCGGGGCTGGTGAAAACGACCAGCACGCGCTCGCCGTCCTCGTCCTCGATGATCAGCGGCTCGGCCTGCGTCGAGCGCTGGAAACCCTGGATGGCATCCTTCTCGTCGCGCACGGGCATGAACAACTGCTCGTCGAGCAGCCGCAGCACGAAAGTCTCGGGGGCGAGCGTGCCGGCATGGACGGCGGCGAGCTGCTCTTCGAGGGCGTTGTGGGGAACGAGGTTCATGGCGATTGGGCGGGACGGATCGGGGCAAGGGCCAGTGTACCGTATATGCCGCGCCGCTTGCGCGGGTTCCCCGCGGGCTCTACGGCTCCCAGCGCTCCGGGTGCGCCCAGAAACGGGAATTGAGCCAGTCCGGCACGGTCTTGTAGGTCGTGAGATCGTACTCGTAGATGCGCACGTTTTCCGCGCTGTCGGTCGCGCAGAGCGCGAAGCCGAGGGCGCGGAAAGCGCTTTCGTCCAGCGCGCAGCCGGGCGCGGCGACGATCAGCATGTGGGGCGCGACATAAAGCCGCGTCTGGCTGACGAGGTGCTGCGCCTGCCGCGCGTCCAGGCCGTCGAGCGCGTCGATGCCGAGCGCCAGTGTGCACGGCGGCCCCGGCGGCGCGTCCGGCGCGCGCACGGGCGTGCCGGGCAGCACGTCGCGGGACATTTGATCGGCGCGCGCATCGAGCGCGCAGATGCTCTCAGGCCGGATGTCCAGCAGGCGCGCCCGCAGATGATCGCGCCAGGTCACGCCTTGCGCGGCACGCGCACGAGTCGCGTGCCTGCAATGCGGTCGTGCAGAAACTGCCGGTCGCGGTCGAACAAGGCCCACCAGAAGCCGGCGCCCGCCAGCAGCAAGCCGGCCAGGGCAACGATGAAACGCAGCGCGGACTGGCGAAGCGTGACGCGGCCGCCGCTCTGGTCCACCAGCCGGATGCGCCAGGTCTTCATCGCCAGGGTTTGCCCGCTGCGCATCCAGAAGGTGCTGAAGTAGGCGAACAGAATGGCCGTCAGATAAAGCTGGAAGGCGAAATGGCGCCACCCGGCTTCGGCGCTTCCAACGAGGTAGAGAAACGGAAGCGTGGCGATGAAGAGCACCGCGGCGACCAGCAGCAATTCGTAGATCATCGCCGCGAGGCGGGCCAGAAGGGAGGCGGGGACGAGGGATATTGCGTTGTCTTGCATGGAGGTTCTATATTGCGACTCAAGGTGCGACACTTTGCCACAGCGCGCCGCATATAAATCAAAACCGAGGAGGAGGCCCGATGCACATCGTAAAGCAACTCATGGCTATTCCTGGCGTCATCGCTGCCGGCGAATATGCATACCGTGGCGACAGGTTCTCCTATCAGGGCGCCCTGACCGACGAATTCGCGCGCATGGCGTCCATCCTGTGCCGCGCCAATACCCTGTCGGTCAACATGCAGTGCGAGATCTTCGACTCCTTCGCGGAAAACTGCGGCTGCCGCCCGGTGCAGGGCTGGATTGTCCGCGGCGCGCAGGTGACCGTGTGCGCGGTCGGCAACTATTTTTCCTTCATCGAAAACCGCGACGAACTGTTGAACGACGTGATGACCATCATGCGCGCCAAAGTCGGCGACGTACAGGATGACCTGCTGGCCAGCCTGTACGCGCGGTTGGGAGGCGACACCAAAGAAGCGTTGTACTGAAGTCGGGTATTAATTCCGATATTAGTGTCTGATATCGAAGTCCGATATTAAAGTCCGATTTGCAATAGACAGGGGGCGTTCACATGGATCTACAAGAAATGATGGGCCTGCCGGGCGCGCTCGCCGCGTTCACCTACAGCGACAGGGGCGACCTGCAATCGCACGTGCTGCGCGAGGGCACCGAGCTGACCCCGCAGGTGCTGGACTTGCTGGCGCGTTCGTGCGTCGCCAACCAGGCAATCGCCGAGATGGAGGCGCGCGGATGGGAAGCGCTGACGGGCCAGAGCGGGTTCCAGCCGCTCAAGGGCTTCTCGGTCGTCGGCCTCGAATGGTCGGTGGTGGTCAACGGCAACTGCGGCGTGGTCGTCAGGAATCGCGATGCCGACTACGAAGCCGCGTTCAACGCCCTGCAGGCACCGTGAGGAGGCGCGCATGTCGCTGAGAAAAATTCTGGTGCTCGACGGCGTGACCGCGGTGTGCCGCTTTCGCGACGACGGCGTGGTCATGGAAGCCGAAGGCCTGCTGCCGCAGGACCTGATGGAGCGCCTCGCGAAATTCGCCCAGTGGTACCGCCGCCTGGTGTCGGGCAACACCGACCTGCTGTCGCTGTTCACCCAAATGCGCGGCTGGTCGCCGTCGCAGGGCTGGATCGTGCAGGGCGCCTCGACGACGGTGTGCAGTTGGGGCAACGTCGTCTGCATGTTCCAGAGCGCGGAGGGCTCGCTCAACGAGGTTATGCAGGCCTTGCGCGACGTGGCGAACGAATAGCCGCGCGAGCGGCGCCGGCGCGCCTCGGAAACGCGCATCCACAAAGCCCCTCCCTGTGGAGGGGTTTTTGTTGCCGGGCGGCGCGCATGCCGCCGCGAGCGGAAAAGAGGGCGAAAAACCACTCCGGAGCGTTGGAATGGCGTGGTTTCTTGACCGAAACACGACAAAACGATTACCCTCACAGGTTCACCAACGAATTGATTTTTTGCCAGTTTATGGAAGCCACGGGCGCCGAGATCGTCGTACGTTGTCTGGCCGAAGAGGGGGTCGAGTTCGTGTTCGGCTATCCCGGCGGGGCCGTGCTC
>DAHWJK010000337.1:0-2141 GCA_027344185.1 Thiobacillus sp. | reverse complement strand
ACTGCCGCAGTTCTTCAACGTGCTGCAGGGCCGCATGAGCATCGTCGGGCCGCGCCCGCACGCCGTGGCGCACAACGAGATGTACCGCAAGCTGATCACCGGCTACATGGTGCGCCACAAGGTCAAGCCCGGCATCACCGGATGGGCCCAGGTCAACGGCCTGCGCGGGGAGACGGAAACCCTTAACAAGATGAAGGCGCGCATCGATTACGACATCGACTACCTGCGCAACTGGAGTCTCAAGCTGGATCTGCTGATCATACTCAAGACCGTGCTGGTCGTTTTCAAAGGACAGAACAATGCCTACTGAGTCAGGTCGACGAGTGGCGACGGTCTGCCTGATCCTTCTGCTCGGCGCGATCTTTGTCGGAGGCGAAGCGCCGGGGGCCGGCAGCCTGTTCGCCCCGCCGTGGGACAAGCTTGCGCATCTGCTGGTGTTCGGATCGATCGGCGTCTTCGTCGCGCTGTCCGTCCCGACATTGCCCACCATCGCCATTCTGCCCATCGTTGCCGCGATCGGCGCCTCGGATGAAATCCATCAGCTATTCCTGTCCGGGAGGCAGGCCGGCTTCGGTGACTGGCTGGCCGACCTCGTCGGCGGCATGCTGGCTTTGCTGATCGCGACCCGCCTGCGTTTCGTTTACGCCGCCATTCCCGGCCGCGATAAAGTCCGATAAAAAAGCCCGTCCCCGGGCTTATTTATCGGACGCACGACGGCGACTCACAGAATACGACGCCGGTAGGCAATCATGGTCATCAAACCCAGGCATGCCATCGTCATGGCCAGCGAATCTCGCGCGCTGGTCCCTGTCACCTGAAGGCGAGAGGAATCGGCAAAGCCTTTGGCGGGCGCCGGCGCAGGAAACACTCGGCTCCGGGATGCATAACCGGCCTCGAACCTATCGAGCAACGTCGTCACTGCTGCGTTGAATTGCGCCACCACGCCGCTCGCCGGCTCATCGTGCAATGCCGCTGTGGCGTTCATGCTGGCCGAAGCGATGGCGAGTCCCATGGCGAAAGCCGCAGCCGCCAGGCAAGGTCTTTTCATGGTCAACACCTTTCACAACCATTCCGATGTTGTCATTAAAGCCCTGTGCCCTGTGCGCCCCAATAGTCCGAAGGGGCTACGCACCGCCTGCAGCGGTTATCGGCTTCGCCGCCTGTCCCGCTACGACCGTTTATTCATGTGGTTTTTCATGAGCTTGGGCCGGTCTGATGAAATACCCGGCCGGGGGACGTCTGGGGACACGAACAAAAAAAGTGCCTCTTGATCCGCCTTTCCCCGTGCTCCCTTTGCTCCCCGCGCTTAATGCCGTTCTTTAAATCTTCGCGAACGCGCGCTTCGCCGCCTCGATGGTGGCCTTGATCTCGGCTTCGCCGTGGGCCGCCGACACGAAGCCGGCTTCGAACGCGGAAGGCGCGAGGTACACACCCTCGTGGATCATGGCGTGGAAGAAGCGGTTGAAGCGGTCCTTGTCGCAGGCCATGACTTCCGCATAAGTGCGCGGCGGCATGGCGCTGAAATAGAGGCCGAACATGCCGCCCACGCTGGCCGCGCTGAAGCTTTCGCCCGCCGCGTCGGCGGCTTTGACCAGGCCTTCGAGCAACTGGTCGGTGCGCGCGGTCAGCGCTTCGTAGAAGCCCGGCGCGCGCGTGGCCTTGAGCGTGGCGAGCCCCGCCGCCACCGCCACCGGGTTGCCGGACAGCGTGCCGGCCTGGTACACCGGGCCGACCGGGGCGAGATAATCCATGATGTCGCGACGCCCGCCGAAGGCGCCCACCGGCATGCCGCCGCCGATGACCTTGCCGAGCGTGGTGAGGTCGGGAACGATGCCATAGAGGCCCTGCGCACCCTGGGGGCCGACGCGGAAGCCGGTCATGACCTCGTCGAAAATCAGCACCGCGCCGTGCTTGGTGCACAACTCGCGCAGGCCTTCGAGGAAGCCCGCCGCCGGCTGCACCAGGTTCATGTTGCCGGCCACCGGCTCGACGATGACGGCGGCGATCTCGCTGCCGATCTTGTCAAAGGTGCGCTCGACGCCATTGATGTCGTTGTAATCCAGCACCAGGGTCTGCGCCGCGACTTCCGCCGGCACGCCGGCGGACGTGGGATTGCCGAAGGTGAGCGCGCCGGAGCCTGC
>DAHWJK010000331.1:0-5863 GCA_027344185.1 Thiobacillus sp. | reverse complement strand
TTCGCAGCAGTCGCTGGAAACCAGCAAGATCAACACGACGCTCAATTCGGATTTCTGGGGCGAACTGAAGCTGGCGCTGACGTCCATCGTCGGCGAAGCCGGCACGGTGATCCTGAGTCCGCATTCCGGTGTCGTGGTGGTGAAGGCGGTGCCGCGGTCCATGCGCGAAGTCGAACGTTTTCTGAAGGCGACGGCGCTGGCAGTCGAGCGCCAGGTGATGCTGGAAGCGAAGATCCTGGAGGTGCGGCTCAACGACGGATTCCAGACCGGCATCAACTGGTCGATACTGAACGACGGCGTGCACAAGGCATCGGCGGGCGCAAATACCGGCAGCTTCGATCTGGTGACGGGTGCGGCCACAGGTACGCTGGCGAGCGTGCTCGGCAGCGGCCTGCCCGCGGCGTCCGGCACCACCGGCGGCCTGTTCGGCCTGGCCTTCCAGACCCGGAGTTTTGCCGCGCTGATCAATTTCCTGGAAACCCAGGGCTCGGTCCATGTGCTGTCGAGCCCGCGCATCGCCGCGCTCAACAACCAGAAAGCCGTGATCAAGGTCGGCACCGACGATTTCTTCGTGACCGACGTGTCCACCACCAGCAACACCGGCGGGGCCGGCACCACCACCACGCCCAGCGTGACGCTGCAGCCGTTCTTCTCCGGCATTGCGCTCGACGTCACGCCGCAGATCGACGAGAAAGGCCGCATCACGCTGCATGTGCGGCCCTCGGTCAGCGTGGTGACGGAAAAGATCAAGAACATCGATGCAGGCGAGGCGGGCAGCCTGACCTTGCCGCTCGCCTCCAGCGCCGTATCGGAAACCGACAGCATCGTGCAGGTGGAGGACGGCCGCATCGTCGCCATCGGCGGCATGATGAAGCAGTCATTCGACGACACAGCCAACCGCGTGCCCGGTCTGGGCAGCGTCCCGCTGCTGGGTTATTTCTTCGGCAATACCAACCAGCATGCGAGCAAGAGCGAACTGGTGATCCTGATCAAGCCGACTGTCATCAACAGCCATGACGACTGGCAGGCCGATGCGGAAGCCACGCGTCTCCGCCTCGAACGCTTCGAGCGGCCCGCTACGCAGCCATGAGCACGCTGGCGTGCGCCATGCCCGCTGAACCGAATCCGTGCAGCGACCGCACCGCGGCGGCACCGGACAGCCGCAGCCTGTCATACCTGGCGCATTTCGGCCTTGCCGAGGCGCCGTTCGGGCTGACGCCTGACACCGACTTCTTTTTTGCCTCGCCGCCGCATCAGGAAGCGCTCAACACCTTGCTGTACGCGCTGGAGAATGGCGAAGGCTTCATCAAGATCGTCGGCGAGGTCGGCACCGGCAAGACCCTGTTGTGCCGCACCTTGCTGGCTTCGATGCCCCCGCACTGTCGTGCCGTCTATCTGCCCAATCCTGCGCTCGAGCCCGACGGCATCCTGTTTGCGGTGGCCGAAGAGATGGGGCTCACGCTGACGGGCGAGGACAGCCATTACCACGTGCACAAGGCCATCCTGTCGCGGCTGATCGCGCTGGCGCAGCAGCAGCTCCATGTGGTGCTGATCGTCGACGAGGCGCAGGCGATCCCGCTCGCGAGCCTGGAAACGATCCGCCTGCTGTCCAACCTGGAAACCGAAAAGCGCAAGCTGCTGACCATTGTGCTGTGCGGGCAGCCGGAACTGGACGAACGTCTCGATGCCGTGCCGCAGTTGAAGACCCGGATCAGTTTCCACGACCGGCTGCGCCCGCTGACGCGCGCCGAGCTGCCGCGCTATCTCGACCATCGGCTTGCGCGTGCCGGCTACGCTGTTGGCCGGGGATCGCCGTTCGGCGCACCCAGCGTCGGCCTGCTGTATCAGGCCAGCCGTGGCGTGCCGCGTGTTGTCAACGTCATTGCCCACAAGGCCCTGATGTTGGCGTACGGTCGGGGGCTATGGCATGTCGACAGGCGTGACATGCGACTGGCCGCGCGCGACACCCTGGCTGCCCGCCCGCTTCACCGCGCCCGGCGCTGGGCAGCGGGGGTGCTGGCGCTGTGCGCCGCCGGCGTAGCCGCGGGCGGGCTGTATCTGGCCAGCTTGACATGATGGCCCGGCCGGAGCAGTCCGCATGAGCATCATCAACCAGACCCTGCGCGAACTCGATGCGCGCAAGGACGCCGCCCCCGCCGCCCCGGCGCCCGCGCAGGCGCCGGCATCGCCGCGACGTGTCGTCACGGCGCTGTGGGGCGTGACCGGCGCGCTGCTGGCGCTCGCCGGCGTGCTGCTCTGGCTGTGGCCGCAGCCCGCCGACATGCCGGCTCCGCTCGAGCCCTTGCCGCCCGCAGCGAATGGGCCGGTAGCGGAAACCGCGCCGCCGGTGGCCGTTGAGCCGGTTCCGGTGGCCCCCCCGGTGGCGCTGCCGGCTGAGACACCTGCGTCTCCCCCCGCGTTGCCCGCAGAGACGCTTGCGCCGCCCGTTGATCCCACGCCACCCGCATTGCCTCCCGTGCCCGTGGCAGCGGTCGTACACGCGCCGCCCGCTGCAGCGCCACCACCGGAGATTCGCAAGCAGGTGCGGCAGCCCACCCCCGAGGAAGACGCCGAAACGCACTATCGCAAGGCGATCGCACAGGTCCGCGCGGGCCGCGATGCCCAGGCGCGTCCCCTGCTGGAAGCCGCGCTCCAGGCGTTTCCCCGCCACATTGCGGCGCGCCAGATGCTGGCTACGCTGCTGAGCGAGGCGGGTCAGGACCGGGAAGCCGAAGCGGTGCTGAATGAAGGACGCGCGATCGCGCCCGAGGAAGCGTGGTTTGCGCTGGCGCTGGCGCGGCTGCAGGCGGCGCGGGGCAATACGGCGGCGGCGGCCGCAACCTTGCTGGGCGGACAGGCAGGACGCGGCGTCAATGCGGAATACCGCGCCACGCTGGCGGCATTGCTGGTGAACCTGGGGCGGCATGCCGAGGCGGCGCACCAGTACGAACTGGCGCTCGACCAGCAGCCGGGGCAGGGGACCTGGTGGATGGGACTGGGCCTCGCGCTGGAAGCGCAGGGCCGGGTCGGCGAAGCGCGCGCGGCGTTTCGCCGTGCCCTGGCGGCGGGAAACCTGCCCGATGCCCTGCTGGCCTTCGTGCTTGAAAAGAGTGCCGAATAGCGCTTGCGGAAATGGTTTCGACTGATACGCCAGCGCGTGCCTGCCCATGCGGACAGCGCAATCTGTTGCGGCGTAACAACGTGTAACGGCCAAAATGGAAGAAAATTAATAGATTGTGGTTTTCTTTTGCCGATTTGCTAGAATCCGCGCGTCGGCTGGATCTCAAGTCCCGGACCGATCTCTGGTGTGGGTTTTTATATTCGTACGTAAAGGGAAATCAAATGAAATATTCCGTTCTCCTGGCCGCTCTGCTGGCTGTTTCCATGACCGCTTGTGGCCAAAAAGAAGAAGCCGCCGCCCCCGAAGCTGCTGCTGAAGTCGCCACCGAAGCGGCTGAAGTCGCGACCGAAGCGGCTACCGACGCTGGCGACGCTGCCGGTGAAGCCGCTGCTGCTGCTGGCGAAGCTGCTGACGCTGCTGGCGAAGCTGCAACTGCTGCTGGCGAAGCTGCCGGCGCTGCGGCTGACGCTGCTGTCCCGGCTCCGGCTCCCGCTCCCGCCCAGTAATTCCGGGTCAAGGAACGCAAAACCGGCCTTCGGGCCGGTTTTTTTTCGCCTGCAATTCCCGGGGAGTGTGTGTTCAGGCTATGAATCGGTCGAGGCGTGCCACCGCTTCGATCAGGCGCGGAAGCGGCTGGGTGTAGGCGACGCGCAGGTAGCGTTGCGGCTGATGCGCGCCAAAATCGATGCCCGGCGTGAGCGCCACGCCGGCCTGTTCCAGCAGGTTTTGCGCAAAGCGAAAGCTGTCGTCGGTGTGCGCGCTGCAATCGGCATATAAATAAAATGCGCCCTGCGGCTGGGCGGGGACGACCAATCCGCGTTCGCGCAGCGCAGGCAGCAGATAATCGCGGCGCTCGCGCAGTTCGGCCTTGCGGGTCTCGAGTTCCGCCAGCGTAGTCGTCGAGAATGCGGCCAAGGCCGCGTGCTGCGCCGGCGTGGACGCAGCCAGAAAAAGATTTTGTGCCAGGCGTTCCAGATCGGCCAGCGCCCAGGCGGGCGCACGCAGCCAGCCCAGTCGCCAGCCGGTCATCTGGAAATATTTCGAAAAGCTGTTGATGACGAACACGTCGTCCCAGCGCGCGGCGCTGTGTTCCTCTCCGTCGTAGGTCAGCGCCAGATAGATTTCGTCGACGATCAGCGCAATCGCGTGTCCCGCACACCAGCTGTGAATGCGCGCCAGTTCATCCGCTGCGACGGCGGTGCCGGTCGGATTGGACGGACTGGCGATCAGCACTGCACGCGTGCTCGGCGTGGCGTGGCGTTCGATCAGGTCGAGCGTGAGCTGGAAGCCGCTGTCGGCGCCGACCGGAATGCCGACCGCGCGCGCATCGCAGAAGCGGGCAAAATGGCGGTTGCAGGGATAGCCGGGGTCGGCCATCAGTACCTCGTCACCCGGGCCGGCCAGCAGACCCAATGCCAGCAGCAGCGCGCCCGATGCGCCGGGCGTGACGATCACGTGCGCGGGATCGACGGTGGCCTGCCAACGTGTCGCATAAAAACCGGCGATGGCGCTGCGCAGGGCGGGTAGGCCCAGCGCGCCGGTGTAGTGCGTGTGGCCGCCGCGCAGCGCGGCGACCCCCGCTTCGACGATGGGTGCCGGGGTGGTGAAATCGGGTTCGCCGATTTCGAGATGGACGATGTCGCGTCCGGTGGCTTCGAGCGCCTGCGCGCGCGCCAGGATATCCATGACGTGGAAGGGCGCGATGCCGGCCATGCGGGCGGCCGTACGGGGCCTAGGCGTGCGCATGGTCTGCCAGCCGCACCAGCGGATGCTGGCGATAGAACTGCTGCAACTGCCGGTAAATGGCCGGGTATTCGGCTTGGAGCAGATGCGGCGTCTCGAAGAACACCTCGGTCAGCACCGCAAAAAACTCGGCGGGATCGGTGGTCGCGTAGGGATCGATGACCGTGTCCTCGCCGGCATCGACGCGCGCGCACAGATCTTCATAGGCGGTAGTGAAATCGCGCGCCCAGCCGGCGGCGTCCATGCCGCGGTGCAAGGGCGGAAAGCCGTTGGCATCGCCGTTCAGCATGTCGAGCTTGTGGGCGAATTCGTGCAGCACGACGTTGAAGCCGTCGGCCCGACCGCTTGCCGCCACATCGGCGATCGACAGCACCAGCGGACCGCCGTGCCAGGATTCGCCAGCCAGGATGTCGCGCGAGCGATGCACCACACCGGCTTCATCGATCTCCTCGCGCTGGCGCAGGAATTCCTCGGGATACAGGATGATCTCGCTCCAGCCGCGGTAGTTGTCCTCGGACAGGTTGAGCGTCAGCAGGCAGGCCTGCAATGCGATCAGGTGCCGGGTGGCGGCGTCGATTTCGGCACCGCCGGCAGCGGAAAACGTCTTGTCGTGGATGAACAGGCTGGCGGCTTCGCGCAGGCGCGCGCGCTCCGATGCATCGAGTCCCTGGAGGATGGGCAACGCGGCGACGGCCGCGTCGAAATCATCGGGGGAGATGGCGTGCCGCTCGAGGATACGGGTGCGCCGCCAGCGGGTAAACCAGTTCATTCGTCGTTGTCGAGCAGGCGTGTACCGTCCACGTCCGGATGTTCGAGCTCGACCCGCTCGATCTGCTGGAAGCGGCGGTTGATCTTGTCGCTGGAGATGCGCACTTCGCTGACATCCTTGTTGGCCTGCTCGATGTGGCTGGCGAGTTTTTTCATGCGCTCGTCGAAGCGCGCGAAATCCTTCGCAAGCTTGGACAGCTCATCCTTGATCACGTGCGCCATGCGCCGCGT
>DAHWJK010000323.1:0-17305 GCA_027344185.1 Thiobacillus sp. | reverse complement strand
ATTGCCGTCGGCCACAAGATGCCCGGCTGGATCAATGCGGGCTACGACGACTACGCGCGTCGCATGCCGTCCGACCTGCTGCTCGCGCTCACCGAAATCAAGCCGGGTCACCGGGTGGCCGGGGAGGACGGTGCGCGGGCGCGGCAACTGGAAGCCGATCGCATCCTCGCCGCGCTGCCCGCCGGCAGCGTGCCGGTGGTGCTCGACGAGCGCGGTGCGCAGGTGACGACGCGCGAACTGGCATCGTGGCTGACCGGCTGGATGAATGAGGGCCTGTCACCGGCGTTTGTGATCGGCGGCGCCGATGGCCTCGACGACAGCGTCAAGGCGCGGGCCGGAAAACTGCTGGGCCTGTCGAAACTGACCCTGCCGCATGCGCTCGCCCGCGTGATGCTGGCCGAGCAGTTATACCGCGCCGCCTGTATCATCAAGGGACATCCCTACCATCGGGATTGAGGGGGGTTCCAACACATGCTGGTCGACAAACGCATTTACCTGGCTTCGCAATCGCCCCGGAGGCGCGAACTGCTGAAGCAGATTGGCATCGCCTACGACGTGCTGCCGCTGCGCGCCGTGGCCGGTCGCCTGGACGTTGTCGAAGTGCCTCGCGACGGCGAAGCGGCTGCCGATTTTGCGCAGCGCATGGCGGCCGAAAAAGCCGCCTGCGGCTGGCGTGCCGTGGACCTGCGCCACCTGTTGCGTTTTCCGGTGCTGGGTGCGGACACGGTGGTCGAACTCGACGGCGACATTCTCGGCAAGCCGCGCGACCGTCTGGATGCCGCCGCCATGCTGGCGCGCCTGTCCGGACGCCAGCACCAGGTACATACTGCCGTGGCGGTGCATCACGAAGACCGTATGGAATTGCGCTTGTCGTCGAGCCGGGTCCGGTTTGCCGCGATCGACGCCGCCACCATCGCGCGCTACCTCGAAACCGGCGAATACCTCGGCAAGGCGGGCGCCTACGGCATCCAGGGGCGCGCCGGCGCATTGATCGAGCATACCGATGGCAGCTACAGCGGCATCATGGGATTGCCGTTATATGAAACGAGCACGCTGCTGAACCAGTTTGGTTTCGTGATTTGACCCCCGCCCTCCTGCCATGAGCGAAGAAATCCTCGTCAACGTCACCCCGCAGGAAACGCGCGTCGCCGTATTGCATCTGGGCGCGGTGCAGGAACTCCACATCGAGCGCGCGCAGTGTCGCGGACTGGTCAGCAATATCTACATGGGCCGCGTGGTGCGCGTGCTGCCGGGCATGCAGTCTGCCTTCATCGATATCGGGCTGGAGCGCGCGGCCTTCCTGCACGTGGCCGACATCTGGCAGGCGCGGCGCGGCAGCGAGGCCGAGCGCCCCATCGAGCAGATCCTGCACGAAGGCGAGAGCCTGATGGTGCAGGTGATCAAGGACCCGATCGGCACCAAGGGTGCGCGCCTATCGACCCAGATCAGCTTCGCCGGTCGCTACCTGGTCTACCTGCCGCAGGAATCGCATATCGGCATTTCGCAGAAAATCGAAGGCGAGGAGGAGCGCGAACAGTTGCGTCAGAAGCTGCACCGGTTGATGCCGGAAGATGCCACCGGCGGCTTCATCGTGCGCACCATGGCCGAGACCGCCGAAGACACCGAAATGCAGGCCGACATCGACTACCTGCGGCGTCTGTGGGGCAACATCCAGGCGCGCGGCAATTGCGTCGTGCCATGCATCCTGTACCAGGATCTCGATCTCTCGCTCCGAGTGCTGCGCGACTTCGTCAACCGCGATACCGCCCGCATCCTGATCGATTCGCGCGAAACCTACCAGCGCATGGTCGAGTTCGCACAGAACTATACCCATGCCGTGCACGACAAACTGCAACACTACAGCGCCGACCGTCCGCTGTTCGACCTCTACGCCGTCGAAGACGAAATCGCCAAGGCATTGGGACGACGTGTCGACCTCAAGTCCGGCGGCTACGTCATCATCGACCAGACCGAGGCGCTGACCACGGTCGACGTCAACACAGGCGGCTTCGTCGGGGCGCGCAACTTCGACGACACCATCTTCAAGACCAATCTCGAGGCCGCGCAGTCCATCGCGCGCCAGCTGCGACTGCGCAACCTGGGCGGCATCATCATCATCGACTTCATCGACATGGACAACGCCGAGCACCAGGAAGCGGTGCTGACCGAACTGAAGAAGGCGCTGGCGCGCGATCCCACCCGTACTACGGTTTCCGGCTTCTCCGCGCTCGGGCTGGTCGAGATGACGCGCAAGCGGACCCGGGAATCGCTGGCGCATGTGCTGTGCGAACCCTGCCCCACCTGCGCCGGCCGCGGCGAAATCAAGACCGCGCAGACCGTGTGCTACGACGTGCTGCGCGAGATCCTGCGCGAGGCGCGGCAGTTCGTCGCGCGCGAATACCGCATCGTTGCCTCGCAAAGCGTGATCGACCTGTTTCTCGACGAGGAGTCCGGCAGCCTCGCCCAACTCATCGACTTCATCGGCAAGCCGGTGTCGCTGCAGGTCGAGACGACCTATCCGCAGGAACAGTACGACATCATATTGCTGTGAAAACGCTTGCGGCACCCGCGTACTGGAAACCGGCCTGCACTGAGCTCGCTGCCGCCGACCCGGTGATGGCCGCGCTGATCGCGCGCTATTCCGATGCCATCCTCGCCAACCGCGGCGACCCGTTCCAGACCCTGGCCCGCGCCATCGTCGGCCAGCAGATCTCGGTCAAGGCCGCCGACAGCGTGTGGGCGCGTTTTGCCGATTATGCGCAGACCGTCAGGCCCGAGCACATCGCCACGCTGGAACTCGACGCGCTCGCCGCCTGCGGCCTGTCGCGCCGCAAGGCCGAATACCTGCGCGATCTGGCCGGCCATTTCGTCGATGGCCGCATCGAACCGGCACGCTGGAAAAAAATGGAAGACGAGGCGGTGATCGCCGAACTCGTCGACGTGCGCGGCATCGGCCGCTGGACCGCCGAGATGTTCCTGATATTCAGCCTGCGCCGCCCCGACGTCTGGCCGGTCGACGACATCGGCCTGCAGAAGGCCGTCGCGCTGCAGTATCTCGACGGTGACCGCCCTACGCCCACCTTCCTGCGCCAGCACGGCGAGCGCCATGCGCCGTGGCGCACCGTCGCCACCTGGTATCTGTGGCGCAGCCTGGATCCGGCGGTGGTGCAGTATTAAAAAAACGTCGGCCTGTGGCCGCCGTTTTACCTCCCGGCAGTAGTCCGCTGAAACAGTTAGCTGTCCTCTGGACGCCTTATGCACGTCGCCGCCCGTAGCGAGTTTTTCTTGTCCGGTAAAAAGCCTTGTTTCTCGTACAGGGTGTCACATGGCCCGTTGGCGCGGAGTAGCGCGGCGAACTCAAGAGCGGGTACGGGACGGCTGATCAGGTAGCCCTGGATCAGATGGCAGCCCATGGTGGAAAGTAGTGTTCTCTGGTCTTCTTGCTCGACACCCTCCGCGACAACCTGAAAATCCAATACGCGGGCGAGGGCGATGATTCTCTCAACAATGGACTGCTGTCGCGGATCGGTGGCCAGGTTGCGGATGAAGGCTTGATCCAGCTTGAGTACATTGGCCGGCAATTGGGTCAGATAGACCAGCGACGAGTAGCCTGTGCCGAAATCATCCAGCGCAATGCTGATGCCCATCGCACGCAACTGCAGGAGGGTGGCGTGTATTTCCGGCGATTCATTGACCGCGGTGGCTTCAAGAATTTCCAGTTCCAGTCGGCGTGGGTCGAGGCTGTGCCGTGTGAGGATATTCACGATCCTGGCGATCAGATCTCCTTCCAGGAAATTCAGCGGGGAGAGGTTTACCGACACCGGGATGGGCGCCAGGCCCTCGCGATCCCATTCGACCATCTGGGCGCAGGCCCGTTCCATCACCCATTCGCCGAGCCAGTTTCCCAATCCGGTCTCGTCGAACAGCGACACGAACTTGACGGCCGACAGCAAACCGCGCTTCGGTGAATTCCAGCGTAGCAGGGCTTCCGCCCCCACGATGCATCCTGTAGTGGTCGAGACCTTGGGCTGGTAATGGAGCAACAGTTCGTCCTTGCCGATGGCCTCGCGAAGATCCTGGATCAGCTCGAAGCGCGCCCGGACTTCGGCGTTCAAATTGCTGGAATAGAAGCAGAAGCTGCCGGGTTGCTGGCGTTTCGATTCATACATGGCGGCGTCGGCCATTTTCAGCAGGTCCTCAAAATTTGAGGCGTTATCCGGATAGAGCGCGATGCCGATGCTGGCCTGCGTGGTGACCCTGCGTTCGCTAATGGACACGGGAGCGGCCAGCACATCATTGAATTTGCGCGCCAGTGCGTCCAGGAATGTCGATTCTCCCCCTCGCGGCAGATCAGGCAGCAGCACGACGAATTCGTCGCCACCCAGGCGTGCGGTGGTGTCGCTTTGCCGGGTGCCGGCTTTGAGCCGGCGAGCGCATTCCACGAGCAATTCGTCGCCTGCCGTGTGTCCGAGGCTGTCGTTTATTTCCTTGAAATTGTCCAGGTCGACGAGCATGACGGCCACCAGGGTGTGCTCGCGATCGGCGCGTATCAGGGCTTGTTCGACGCGGTCCCGAAGCAGCACCCGATTGGGCAGTTCGGTCAGTGCATCGTAGTGGCCCTGGTGGTAGAGTTTTTCTTCCCACGCAATGTTCGACGCGGCCACGGCCAACCGGTCGGTCAGGATGTGGCTGGCCCCAACGATATCGTCAAGGCCATCGATGCGTTTCCCGTAGCCCAGGATCAGCAGGCTGTCGATGCGTTCGTTGACCCGAACCGGAAAGATCAGGGCCTGTTCAAGGCGATGGTCTGATATGTGCCGCAGGCATTCCGGGCGATTGTCGCCCCATTCCAGTCTGTACCAAGACTGCCCCATTTTTTCTGGAAGCAAGGCGGTGACGTCCGGACAACCCCACGCTTTGCCGAGCCGTTCGTGTGGGTCGCATGTGGTCAGGAGTCTGCCGCCGCCATGGCCATCGAGACGCATGATCCCTGCGCAGTCGCAGGGAATGGCCTGGTGGATGCGGCCCAACACCGCCTGAATGACATGATCCATCTCCGAGGCATTGAGGATGGCCCGGTCCAGTTCCGCCAGCATCTGCAGCATGTGGAACTTGTGCTGCAGCGTGTCGGACATGTGGTTGAAGGATTGCGCAAGACTGCCAAATTCATCGTTGTTGGGCACGATGACACGCGCCGAGAAATCGCCTGCGGACAGGGCGCGTGTGCCTTCCATCAGCAGTTCCAGGGGGCGCAACTGCCGGCGGATCTGGCTCAGAGCCAGCAACAGCGCCAGGCCAAAAGCCAGGATTGCAATAGCAAAGAAGGCCAGACGGAATTGCCTCAGATCGCGCAGCAGGGTGTGCTTCGGCTCGGCCACCATGACGACCAGGCCGGGATGGGCATAGGGCGCCTGAAGGCGAGCCCGCCAGAAACCGCCAAGAAACGCTTCATTGCCGATACGCCAGGTGAACGTACCGATGTTTTGCCGAGCCAGTGTGCTCGGCCATGCCGTCGGCGCGGGCGCCTGCAAATTTGGCGTGCAATAAAGCGTCCGGTGATCCGAGTCCAGAATGCAATAGCGCTCTGGCGCGTGATCGTTACGCCATATGTTTGCCATGTCCAGGCGCGCGAACAACACGCGGTCGGACAACTCGGGACGCAGCAACATGCCGGCATCGTCTCCCAGGGCGAGGCTGAGTGCGATCTTGCCATATGCAAGATGTCGCGCCTGGTCGGGCTTGAGGTTGGCGGAATTGGGCCGGAATGTCAGACTTACAAAGCCTTCTGGCGTCACTTCGGACAGGTCGCCGCCGCCGGTGATGCGTATTGCCTCGCGCTTCAGGACCTGGGCGCGCCAGTTCAGTTCTTGGATCACGCTCATGCCGAGCGCCTTGCTGTCCTGTTGCAGACGGTGATCGTTGGTCTCCACCAGCATGTCGCTGACACGGACATAGGCATAGACCGCGAGCCCGCCCATCGGCAGGAGTGCCGCCAGCAGAAAAAGCAGGAACAGTCGGCGCCCGACCTTGCTGTTCAGGTGCGGGCGCCGCAAGTCTCAGTGCTCCGAAGCCACACCAATGAAACCGCCATTTCCGGCACGGACTATATCGTCCCGTGCCGTTGTAGCAGTGAGTTGCTTCTGGGTCCGCCCGTCCGGCCCCATGCTGTACAGGTCATAGTCGCTGTTCAGGGGGTTCAGGTTCTTGTCGCGCCGGACGGCGCCGATATTGGGGGGCGGAACAACCTCGATCGCCAGATACTGGTAGGGGTTTCCCCAAGGATCGGAGAGCGGCAGGCCCCCGCCCAATGCGGCCAGATTGGCTGGATAAATGCCTTTAATGGTATGAAAGCGTTCTAGAGCCATGCTCAGTTGGCCGATATCTGCGATCGCCTGGCTTCGCTTGGCTCGCTCGATGTAAGCCTGATAACTGGGAATGGCAATCGCCGCCAACGCCCCAACAACAACGAGTGCGATCATTAACTCGATCAAGGTGAATGCTGCCTGCCGGGAGCGTGGAATTCGGCGCACCATTACCCCCTTTTGTCGTACGTTAGCCGGGATTGTTTTTGGCAGGGGAGAGGACATTTATATCACTGACACCTGCAGTCCAAACAATTTTCACCTTAAACATATAAATCGACAGGAATCCAAAAAACATAAGGGTCGGGAGAAAAATTATCCTGTCAGAGGAGAGCCAGCGTGCGGTTGCGGGCACTTGGCCGTTATGGGTCGAAAGGCGCCAGCGAAAATTTGCCTGAATACTGTGAAGTTGGGTGCGCCTGCTCCTTTGGTTTGGCCTCGGGGTCGATTAAAAATTCAATCGGTCAGACGGATTTCTGCCAGCACCGGTGCATGATCCGACGGCCGTTCCAGCTTGCGCATGTCGCGGTCGATGGAGGATGAGATGCAGGCGGCCGCAAGCGGCTCGGACAGCAGGATATGGTCGATTCTCAGGCCGTGGTTGCGGCGGAAGCCCATCATCCGGTAGTCCCACCAGCTGAAGGCTTTTTCCGGCTGGTCGAACAGGCGGAAGCTGTCTTTCAGCCCCAGCGCCAGCAAGGTACGGAAGCGGTCGCGCTCGGGTTCGGACACCAGCACGCAGCCCTCCCATGCTTGCGGATCATGCACATCGCGGTCTTCCGGCGCGATGTTGTAGTCGCCCAGCACGGCGAGCTTAGGATGACGTGCGAGCTCGTCCTTCAGCCAGACGGCCAGCGCATCGAACCAGGCGAGCTTGTACGGATACTTGTCGGAATCGAGGGTCTGGCCGTTGGGACAATACACGCACACCAGCCGCACGCCGTCGACGGTGGCGGCAATGACGCGCTTCTGCTCGTCCTCCAGCCCCGGAATGCCGATCTGCACGTCCAGCGGCTCGGCGCGGCTGACGATGGCGACGCCGTTATAGGTCTTCTGGCCGGAAAATGCGACGCGATAGCCGGCCGCTGCCAGCTCGGCAACCGGGAAATTGTCGTCGCTGAGCTTGGTTTCTTGCAGGCACAGCGCATCGGGCTGGCGGGTGGCGAGAAAGTCCAGCAGCTGCGGCAGACGGACCTTGAGGGAGTTGACGTTCCAGGCGGCGATTTTCATGCCCGGGAGTGTAGCGCATACGATTCCGCACGTGCTTTAGCACGTAGTGGATCGGAGTCCTTTAGGACTGCGGCGTGTGCCGAGGTTCGCCGGGCGGGCGCGCCAGCCAGGCCATGATCTTCTCCGCTTGGGCGAGCAGGTTTTCGGTCGCGTCTGGCGACTCCAGTCCCCGATCGGGGCGGAACGCCAGCAGCACGCCGTCGCGCAATTCGACGTAGGTGCCGGGGCAGGCCAGCATGTAGCCGACCAGGCCGGCGTTCAGGCAGGGCTGAACGCGCGCGGCGCTTTCCCCGTAGATGCGATAGCGCTTTGCAAATTCGGCGTCGAGGCCGGTGATTTCCAGTTCGCGGTAATCCGCCACCAGGTAGCGCTCCAGATAGTCCCCCGGCGTGAGCGCGAGGTTGGGCAGCGCGGCGGCGGCCTCATCGCACAGACGCAGGATGGCCAGGGTGTGTCGGTGCTCCACGTAGTACTCCGGCGCCGCGGTATGGCTGTAGTCGAACAGCTTGACGTGATGGTCGCCGTGGGTGCCGGTCATCACATTCCATTCCTGGCGATTGGCGCCGCGCCTCAGATAGACGAAATCGTGCCGGTTGAGCACGGCGGCGACGGCGGGCGCGAACTTCAGGGCGAGGCGCTGCGCCAGTGCCGCCATGTCCTGTTCTCTCGCGGTGTGGATGGCGGGTTCGTGGACGAAGCGCTGGTCCTGCATGCGGGTGGAGAAGGGATGCGGCGTGAAGGAATGGAAACGCTCGAGGCCGTGGATTTCCAGTGGCCGGTCGCGGTGGACGTGGGCCTCCTGCAATTCGTGCAGGTATTCCAGGGTGGTGCGGTCGATGATGTGGCTGGATTCGTTGAGCGCCAGGCTGACGCCCGCCGTCTCGGGCACGCGCGCGAGTGCGCGGTCGAGCGGCATCAGATTGAATCCGGTGAGCGAACCCAGCGACAGCTGGGTCTGTGGCCGCCCGTTCGCGCTTTCTTCCTTCACCCGGATCACCGGGCTGCAGAACATGCCGCAGACGGCCGAACCGGTGGCGGCGAGGAACTGGCGGAAGGAGATGCGACCCTCCAGCACCATGCGCAGCGATGGCGTCAGCAGGTAGGTGTTCATCAGCAGTTGCGCAGCCACGCCGATGAGAATGCCGACCAGCAGATCGGTCATCAGGATCGCCGCGATGGTGACGACGAAGATCGCCAGCTGATCGAGGCCGATGGCAGCGGTCTTGCTGAAGACCTTGATTTCACAGAGTCGCCAGCCGACGTAGACGATGACGGCGCCGATCGCCGCCAGCGGGATGCGGCCGATGAGATCCACCGCGAAGAACAGAAACACGATCAGGAACACGGCATTGTAGAAGTTCGCCCACAGCGTGCGGCCGCCGGCGTCGATGTTGGCGCGGCTCTTCACGCCGCCGGGGATGATGGTGAGCCCGCCGGCGAGGCTGGAGAGCACGTTGGAAATGCCCATCGCGCGCAGGGTGACGTTCGGACGCGATTTGCGGCGATAGGGGTCGATCTTGTCGACCGCGCTGATGGTGGCGAGCGATTCGATGCTGTCGATGAGGGTGAGTGTGATCACCATCAGCGCCACGCTGCCCCACAGTTCGGGCCGCGCCAGCACGGCGTCGAAAGCGGGCAGCGTGAAACCGCCTTCGAGAATGCTGTCGGGCATACGGATCAGGTGTTGCGGCGCGAGGTCGAACACATAGCCCAGCACCACGCCGATCGCGCACACCGACAGCGCCGGGGGCACACGCCGGAGCCAGGCCTGCCGCGTGCTGCTGAGAAAGAACATCAGGAACAGGCACACGGCGCCGATGAGCAGGATCGAGGGCTCGATGCGCTGAAAGCTCTCGGGCAGCTTGCCGATCGCGACCAGCATGGATTTTTCCGGCGGCGCGAGGTCGCCGACGAGCGCGGGGATCTGCTTGATGATGATCATCAGGCCGATCGCCGCGAGCATCGCCTCGACCACCGTCACCGGCAGAAACATCGCGACCAGCTTGCCGGCGCGTAGCCAGGACAGCAGGATCATCACCACGCCGGTGATGAAGATCGCGACCAGCATCAGCGGATAGCCGGCGGTGAGGTCGCCGTTGCCGAGCAGCAGCATGCCGGCCAGCAGCGCCGGGGCGAGGCCGGCGGCGGGGCCGCTGATGGTGACGTAGGCACCGCCAAGGAAAGGAAAGATCAGACCAGCGATGATCGACGACACCAGCCCCGTGACCGGCGGCGCGCCCGAGGCGACGGCGATGCCAAGCGACAGCGGCAAGGAGACCAGCGCCACCTGCAGCCCGGCGAATACGTCGTAGCGCCAGTACTTTAGCCCGGCGAGGCCATTCTGCGGTTTATCTTCCGGCTTCACTCCAACTCCCCCTTTGTATTCTTGGTTCGTCGGCACCCTGGCTGGCGCGGGCGCACGGGTTGGCGTGTGGCCCGGATGCGTAACCCCATGAATGGAATGGGTAATGCCGGGCACAAGTCCCGGGCAACATAAATGTCTTGGAAGAAGGGGTCAAGACACGAAAGGCCTAGACCCCCGAGACAGCGTGAGGAGATAAGCGTCGCGGGTGGGGCGCGCTCAGGGGGCAGGGGCCGCAGCCGGCGCTGTTGCCGGCGCCGCTGGCTTGCTCCCTGGCAGCGGGGTCTTGGGATAGCCCGCCTTGTCAAGCATGGCTTGCCACTGGCCGGTTTCGAAGCCGTCGATCTTGTCGCTGCCAACCACCAGTACCGGTACGCGCAATTGACCGGTGAGTTTCTGCAGTTCGGCCTGGGCTTCGGGGCTGGCCTGGGGATCCTTGCTGCTGAAGGGGATGCCGCGCTCGGTGAGCAATTGCCGCGCCTGATCGCAGGGTGCGCCGCACGCGCTGGCGTACAGGGTGACCGGATTTCTCTCGCGCGCACTTTTGACCGTGTAGGACTCGCCGACTTCGATGAAGCTGCCCTTGAACGATTTCTGCTGGGAATTGCGGATACTGGGTGGCGGCGGCTGGTCGCTGTAGACCGTACGGCCTTGCGCATCTTTCCATTGATACAACTGGGCTGCGGCCAGCGGCGCGCTTGCCAGGGCCATGCACACTGCCGCCAAGATGAACCCTGTTTTCATGCCGTGCTCCCGAAAGACGTGATCCTGACTCTTAGCGGCCATATCCGCTCCGCACTTTAAGCCATGCCGTTGTGCCGCAGCAGCGCGTCCAGCGTCGGTTCGCGGCCGCGGAAGGCCTTGAACGACTCGAGCGCCGGCCGGGCGCCGCCCTGGGCGAGGATTTCGCTCCAGAAGCGGTGGCCGACCTCGGGGTTCAGCACGCCGCCGTAGCCTTCCGCTTCGTCCTCGAACAGCGCGTAGGCGTCGGCGGAGAGCACTTCCGCCCACTTGTAGCTGTAGTAGCCGGCCGCGTAGCCGCCGGCGAAGATGTGCGAAAAGTTGTTGGGGAAGCGGTTCCAGGCAGGAGGGATGATGACCGCGACGTTCCTGCGGATCTCGTCGATCAGGTCCTGTGCGCTGCGGGGGCCACTGGGGTCGAAGTCGTCGTGCAGGTGCATGTCGAAGCTGGCGAATTCGATCTGGCGCAGCGTCTGCAGGCCGGACTGGAAGTTCTTCGCCGCCAGCATCCTGTCGAACAGCGCGCGCGGCAGCGGCGCGCCGGTCTCCACGTGTGCGGTCATATGCTTCAGCACGTCCCATTCCCAGCAGAAGTTTTCCATGAACTGGCTCGGCAGCTCGACCGCATCCCACTCGACGCCGTTGATGCCTGAGACGCCGAGCTCCTCGATCTGCGTCAGCAGGTGGTGCAGGCCGTGGCCGGCCTCGTGGAACAGCGTGATGACTTCGTCGTGGGTAAAGAGCGCAGGCTTGCCGCCGACCGGCCCGGAGAAATTGCAGTTGAGATACGCCACCGGGGTCTGGATGCCGTTGTCCGTCTTGCGGCGGGTGATGACGTCGTCCATCCACGCCCCGCCGCGTTTGGATGCGCGCGCGTAGAGGTCGAGGTAGAACTGGCCGACGCGCTGGCCGGTGTGGTCGGTCAGCGTGTAAAACTTGACGTCCGGGTGCCACACCGGCGCCTGGTCTTCGCGCACGTGCAGGCCATAGAGCGTCTCGACCAGCTTGAACAGACCGGCCAGCACGCGCGGCTCGGGGAAGTACTGCTTCACTTCCTGGTCGGAGAAACTGTAGCGGGCGACGCTCAGTTTTTCCGAAACGTAGGTCGTGTCCCAAGCCTGCACTTCATCCATGCCCAGTTCGTCGCGGGCAAAGGCCTTGAGTTCGGCGTAGTCCTTTTCCGCGTAGGGGCGCGCGCGGGCACCGAGCTCATCAAGGAACTTCAGCACTTCGGCCGGCGTGTCGGCCATCTTGGCCGCCAGCGAGACTTCGGCGTAGCTTCTGAACCCCAGCAATTCGGCGGCCTCGCGCCGCAGCCGGAGGATGCTGCCGATCAGCGGCGTGTTGTCGAGCTCGGGCTTTCCGAATTCCGACGCGCGGGTGACATAGGCGCGGTAGATCTGCTCGCGCAGATCGCGGTTGTCGGCGTACTGCATCACCGGCAGGTAGGACGGCATGTGCAGTGTGATCTTGAAGCCGGTCTTGCCGTCGGCTTCGGCAGCGGCCTTCATCATCGCCTGCACGTCGTCGGGCACACCGGCGAGTTCGCTGGGGTCGTCGATATAGAGCGCGAAGGCATTGGTGGCGTCGAGCAGGTTCTCCTCGAACTTGGCCGACAGCTGCGCCAGTTCCTCCTGCACCTGCATGAAGCGGGCCTTCTTGTCGGCTGGCAGTTCGGCGCCGCCCAGATGGAAGTCGCGCAGTTCGTTCTCGACGATTTTCTTGCGCGGGGCGGACAGCGCGGCGTAATCGGGGCGCGCCTGCAGCGCCTTGTACTTGTCGAACAGCGCCTCGTTCTGTCCCAGTTCGGCATAAAAGACGGTGATTTTCGGCAGGTTTTCGTTGTAGACCTCGCGCAGTTCGGGCGAATCCATCACCGAGTGCAGGTGCGACACCTGGCCCCAGGCGCGGCCCAGCTTTTCGTTGGCGTCGTCGAGCGGGGCGACGAAGGCGTCCCATTCGGCCGGGGTATCGGCGGATTCGGCGCGTGCCACGGCCGCGCGGGCATCGGCCAGCAGCCGGTCGATCGCGGGCGTGACGAATTCGGGCTTGAATTCGGCAAAGCGGGGCAGTCCGGAAAAGTCGAGCAGCGGGTTGGTGTCGATCGGGCTAGGCATGGCAGCTCTTTCAAAAGAAGACGCAGAAACGGGGGAGGAATGGCAGTCGCGCACAGCGATTATAATTTGGGCCCAGCCCTGCTGTGTTTCAACCCCTCGACAACCATGGCTTTAGCGTCCATCACCCCGTACCGGGGAATCCATCCGCAATGCGCTGCCGGCGCCTGGGTGCACCCGCGCGCGACGGTGATCGGCGAAGTCAGCCTTGGCGCCGACGCGTCGGTGTGGCCGGGCGCGGTGATCCGCGGCGACGTCAATTCGATCGCGATTGGCGAGGCGACCAACATCCAGGACAACAGCGTGCTGCACGTGTCGCACAAGACGCCGGCCCATCCCAGGGGCGGGCCGCTGGTCATCGGCGCGCGCGTCACCGTCGGGCACGCGGTGGTCCTGCACGCCTGCACCGTCGAGGACGAATGCCTGATCGGCATGGGCAGCATCATCCTCGATGGCGCAGTGGTGCAGCAGCACGTGCTGCTCGGCGCCGGCTCGCTGGTGCCGGAAGGCCGTGTGCTCGAATCCGGTCACCTGTATCTGGGGCGCCCGGCCAAGCCGGTTCGCGCGCTGACCGCGGAGGAAATCGCCTACTTCGCCTATTCCGCCGAGCACTATGTGCGCCTGGCCCGGTCATACTAGCCCCTAGCCCCTAGCCCCTGCTCATGAAACTCGCCAAACCCCTGCTGATTGCCGTTGCCGCGCTCGCCATCGTCGGCGCGCTGGCCTATGCCCTGATGGACAAGCCCGGCGCGCCGCCGTCCACCTTCACCACGCTGGAGGGCAAGACGCTGACCCTGGACGCATTGCGCGGCAAGGTCGTGCTGGTCAATTTCTGGGCCACTTCCTGCCCCGGCTGCGTCAAGGAAATGCCCGACATGGTCGAGGTCTATCGCGAATACAAGGACCGCGGCTTCGAAATCATCGCGGTGGCGATGAGCTACGACCCGCCCAGCTATGTGCAAAGCTTCGTGCAGACGCGGCAGCTGCCGTTCCCGGTCGCGCTCGACGTCAGCGGCGAGCACGCGCGCGCTTTCGGCGACGTGCAGCTGACGCCCACCACCTTCATCATCGGCAAGGACGGCCGCATCCTCGAGCAGAAGCTGGGCGAACTCGACTTCGTCCGGCTGCGCGCGCTGCTCGACAAGGAGCTGACGTGATCCGTCTGCTGCTGGCTGCCGGGCTGAGCCTGAGCCTGGTCGCGTGTGCAGTGCCGGGAAGCGATCCGTCCACGCCGGTGCGGAAACCCGGCTCCGGCAAGGTGGTGTTGCCGGAAGCCCCGCCCCCGCCGACGGTCGCGGAGGATGCGCTGATGTGCACGATGGATGCCAAAATGTGTCCGGATGGCAGTTATGTCAGCCGCAACCCGAACAACGGCTGTGCGTTCGACCCCTGCCCGGGCGCAGCCACCCCCTGATTTTGCTGGATTCCTGGTGAGCTTTTTATGGCGCAATACGTGTACTCCCTCAACCGCGTCGGCAAGATCGTGCCGCCCAAGCGGCAAATCCTCAAAGACATCTCGCTGTCGTTTTTTCCCGGCGCCAAGATCGGCCTCCTGGGCCTCAACGGGTCCGGCAAGTCTTCGCTGATCCGGATCATGGCCGGTGTCGACAAGGACATCGAGGGCGAAGCGATTCCGATGCCCGGCATCCGCATCGGCTACCTGCCGCAGGAGCCGCAGCTCGACCCCGCGCACACCGTGCGCCAGGCGGTTGAGGCGGGGCTGGGCGAGATCGTCGCGGCGAAGGCGAGACTCGACGAAATCTACGCCGCCTATGCCGAGCCCGATGCCGATTTCGACAAGCTGGCCGAAGAGCAGGCGAAATGCGAGGCCATTCTCGCCACTGCCGGTGCCGACCTCGACACGCAGATGGAAATCGCCGCCGATGCGCTGCGGCTGCCGCCGTGGGAGGCGGTAATCGGCACCCTGTCGGGCGGCGAAAAGCGCCGCGTCGCGCTGTGCCAACTGCTGCTGTCGAGCCCCGACATGCTGCTGCTGGACGAGCCGACCAACCACCTCGACGCCGAGTCGGTCGACTGGCTGGAGCAGTTTCTGGTGCGCTATCCGGGAACGGTTGTCGCGGTGACGCACGACCGCTACTTCCTCGACAACGCCGCCGAGTGGATTCTGGAACTCGACCGCGGCCACGGCATTCCGTGGAAAGGCAACTACACCAGCTGGCTCGAGCAGAAGGAAGCGCGGCTGGAAACCGAATCCAAGCAGGAACTCGGCCGCATCAAGACGATGAAGCAGGAGCTCGAATGGGTGCGGCAGAATCCCAAGGCGCGCCAGGCCAAGTCGAAAGCGCGTCTGGCCCGCTTCGAGGAACTGAACTCGGTCGAATACCAGAAGCGCAACGAGACGCAGGAAATCTTCATCCCGGTGGGCGAGCGGCTCGGCGACAAGGTGATCGACTTTCACCACGTGAGCAAGTCCTTCGGCGACCGCCTGCTGATCGACGACCTCAGCTTTTCCGTGCCGCCCGGCGCCATCGTCGGCATCATCGGCCCCAACGGCGCCGGCAAGTCGACCTTGTTCAGGATGATCACCGGCCAGGAAAAACCCGATTCCGGCGAAGTCGAAATCGGCCAGACCGTCAAGCTTGCTTACGTCGACCAGAGCCGCGATGCGCTCTCCGCCGACAAGACCGTGTTCGACGAGGTCGCCGAAGGCCGCGACATCCTCACCGTCGGCCGCTACGAGACGCCGTCGCGCGCATATCTGGGCCGCTTCAACTTCAAGGGCGGCGACCAGCAGAAGCGGGTCGGCAATCTGTCGGGCGGCGAACGCGGGCGGCTGCACATGGCGAAGACGCTGATCGCCGGCGGCAACGTGCTGCTGCTCGACGAACCCTCGAACGACCTCGACGTCGAAACCCTGCGCGCACTGGAGGACGCGCTGCTCGAATTCGCCGGCTGCGTGCTGGTGATTTCGCACGATCGCTGGTTCCTCGACCGCATCGCCACCCACATCCTCGCCTTCGAAGGCGACTCGCAGGTGACGTTCTTTCCCGGCAACTACCAGGAATACGAGGCGGACAAGAAAAAACGCCTGGGCGAGGAAGGCGCGAAGCCCCGGCGCATACGCTACAAGCCGATCACCCGCTGACCACCGCGTGAAACCCCAACGTCCCCTGGCCACCCTGCGCGAGCTGCCACTGCTGGAGGGCGTGCTGGCGACCTGCCTGGTGTGGGGGTTGCTGTACAGCTTTGTCTGGCTGGAGCATGACCGGCGGCTGCAGGCGGAGCGCGCGGTGCTGCAGGCCGAGGCGGGCACGGTGCGGGCGCGGCTGGAGTCGGAACTCAACGCCACCTTGTCGCTGAGCCTCGGCCTGTCGACTTTCGTGCTGGCCAAGCCCGATTTCTCGGAGGATGACCTGAAGCAGGTGGCGGCTTCGCTGATTCGCCTGCAGCCGGCCATTCGCAGCGTGGCGCTGGCGCCCGGCAACGTGATCCGCCTGATCTATCCGCGCGAAGGCAACGAGAAGGCGCTCGGCCTGCGCTATCTGGATACGCCCGGGCAGCGCGATGCCGTGCTGCGCCTGATGCGCGAGCAACGCCCGGTGACCGCGGGGCCGATCGAGCTGGCGCAGGGCGGCATCGGCATCATCAACCGCATCCCCATCCTGCTGACCCGGCCGGACGGTTCGCCGCAGTACTGGGGGCTGGCCGCGGTGGCGATCGACCCGATACCCATTTTCGAACGCGCCGGCATCGGCGAAGGCGTAGAAAACGGCGTGCGTTACGCCCTGCGCGGACGCGACGGACTGGGCGAGCAGGGCGCGGTCTTTCTCGGCGATGCGGCCTTGTTCCGCGATCCCGATGCGCTGCGGATGGACGTGGTGATCCCCGGGGGGCGCTGGCAGCTGGCGGCCCTGACGGCGATGCCGGTGGTGCGTCATGGCGCCTGGGTCCAGGTGCTGCTGGCCGTTCTGGCGGGGTTGGCGGGCGCGCTGGTGACCTATACGGTGTCGGTGCACCGGCGCATCCGCAGCATGGCCCTGCACGACAACCTGACCGGACTGGCCAACCGCTACCAGTTCACCCTGCGCGGCCAGGACCTGTTCGCGCTGGCGCGGCGTACCGGCTGCCATCTCAGCCTGCTCAACATCGACATCGACGACTTCAAGTCGATCAACGACACCTACGGCCATGCCGCCGGCGACGCGGTGCTGGTCTATGTCGCCAACTCGCTGCGCGCCTGCTGCCGCGAATCCGATCTGCTGGCGCGGGTAGGCGGCGACGAATTCGTGGTGCTGCTGCCGGACACGCCGGCGGGGCCCTCGCTCGACGCGCTGTTGAGCCGCCTGCGCGCCGCAATCGATGTCGCCCTACCCGGCTCCGACGACGCCATCCGACTGAGCATCAGCATCGGCGTGGCGACGTGCAGCAGCAGCACGCCGTCGCTGGATACCCTGATGCAGAAGGCGGACGAGGCGATGTATCGTGCCAAGGAAGACCGTTCCGCCCAACCCGGCTGAAACCGGCCTGCGATTTTT
>DAHWJK010000322.1:0-10052 GCA_027344185.1 Thiobacillus sp. | reverse complement strand
TTCGCAGGCGATTGATGCGCCGCCCATTTTCACCTTGATGAGTCCGGGGCGCTTGCCATCGGGCAGGGCGTAGAATCGGTACGTTGGCGCGGTCTGCGTCGTTGCGACAAGGCGCGCATTGCGCTCGGTGAGTTGGTGATTGAGCGGCAGGCCGCTGAGGTGGGCGCCGACGACGGCGACGCGGACCTGGCCATCCGGCAACAGATTCAATTTCTCTGCCGGCGGCAGCGCGTGACCGATCGCACCGAGCCTTCCGCCGAGCGCCTGCTGCATTTTTGACGCCAGATGCAGCAGCGGGCCGTCCTGGTGCGGCGGCGCGATCAGGGTGACGCCGAACGGCAGGCCGTCGTTCTGGAATCCGGCCGGCACGGCGGTGGCGGCCAGATCGAGCAGGTTCATGAAGTTGGTGTAATAACCCAAGTGGGCGTTGAGGCGGATGGGGTCGGCCTGCATCGCGTCCACGCGATAGATCGTGCCGGCGGTGGGGGTGAGCATGACGTCGATATCGTTCCACACCGCATCGCACACGCGTTTGGCCGCGCGCAACTTGTAGAGGTGGGCAAAGGTGTCGGCGGCGCTAATGTCGCGGCCGCCGGCGATGATTTCGCGCACTGGCGGGAAGACCTTCTCCGGTTGCGCATCGAAGAAGTCGCAGATAGCGAGGTAGCGTTCGGCGACCCATGGGCCGCCGTAAAGCAGGCGCGCGGTGTCGAGGAAAGGGCCGAGGTCGATTTCGACCGGCGTGCCGCCGAGCGATTTCATCCTGGCCACCGCTTCGTCGAACAGCCGTCCCGCCTCGGCATTGCCAAAAAACTCCAGATTCTCCTTCATCGGCACGCCGAAACGAAAGCCGGGCGCGCGGCCGAAGTCGAATCCGTGCGGCGCCAGCGGTCGCGAGTATTCGTCGGCGGCATCGAAGCCGGCGGCAACGGCCAGCACGCGCTCGGCATCCTCGGCGGTCAATGCGAAGATCGACACCGCGTCGAGCGAGCGGCAGGCCGGCACCACGCCGCGCGTGGACAGCGCGCCGCAGCTCGGCTTGTGGCCGACCAGGTTGTTGAACGCGGCGGGCACCCGACCGGAGCCGGCGGTATCGGTGCCGAGGGAAAAGCTTGCCAAGCTGAGCGCCACGGCGACCGCCGAGCCGGAGCTGGAGCCGCCGGAAATATAGTCGGAATTGAAGGCGTTGCGACAGGCGCCGTAGGGCGATCGGGTGCCGTTCAGCCCTGTGGCGAACTGGTCGAGGTTGGTCTTGCCCAGGGGGATCGCGCCGGCATCGATCAGGCGCGCAACGACGGTCGCGTGCCGTTCCGGCGTGTAGGCGTATTCGGGGCAGCCGGCGGTGGTGGGCAGGCCGGCAAGGTCGATGTTGTCCTTGATGGCGAAGGGGATGCCGTAGAGCGGGAGGCTGGCAATGTCGCGGCCTTCGAGTTTGCTTGCGTAGGCGTGCAGCGCATCGGCGTCGAGGCGGCTGATCCAGATGGCGTGGCTGTCTTCGCCGGCCATGCGGGCGAGCAGAGTTTCCACCAAGGCGAGTGGGGTGAGTTCGCCGGACCGGTAGCGCTGGCGCAGGGTGGCGATGTCGAGCGAGGTATTCATGTTCGATTCCTCACTCGCTCACCAGCACCAGCAAATCCTGCCCGGCGGAGACCTGCCCGCCTTCGCGGCAGAACACCTTGTGGATGCGCCCGTCGCACGGCGCCAGCACGGCAAATTCCATCTTCATCGATTCGACGATGACCAGCGGGTCGCCTTTTTTCACAACGGCGCCCCCCTCCACTTCCACCTTCCACACGTTGCCGGCGACATGACTGGCGATGGCGCGGCCATTCTCCGGCAGGTCGAGTTCGCTGTCGGGCGCGGCTTCGGCCACGCTCAGGTCGCTGGCGTATTCGGCCTGGCCGCTGGCGCGCCAGCGTTCGCGCTCGCCATCGAACGCGGTCTGCTGCTGCGACTTGAAGGCGGCGATGGACACGTTGTTGTCGGCGAGGAACTGGTTGTATTCGCACAGGCTGAAGGTGGTTTCCTCGATCTTCAGCTGGTAGCGGCCGAGCGGGAAATCCTCGCGGATTTTCAGGAGTTCATCCGCGCTCACCGGGAAGAAGCGCACCTGGTCGAAGAAGCGCAGCAGCCACGGCTTGCCGTCGGTGAAATCGGCAGTCTGACGCCAGCGGTTCCACATCTGCAGGGTGCGACCGACGAACTGGTAGCCGCCGGGGCCTTCCATACCGTAGACACACATGTAGGCGCCGCCGATGCCGACGGCGTTTTCCGGGGTCCAGGTGCGGGCGGGGTTGTACTTGGTGGTGACGAGGCGATGGCGCGGGTCGACCGGCGTCGCCACCGGCGCGCCGAGGTAAACGTCACCCAGGCCCATCACCAGATAGCTGGCGTCGAAGACGATGCGCTTCACGTCTTCAATGGACTCCAGCCCGTTGATGCGGCGGATGAACTCGATGTTGCTCGGACACCAGGGCGCATCTTTGCGCACCGACTGCATGTATTTCTCGATGGCCAGTTTGGTGGCAGCGTCGTCCCACGACAGCGGAATGTGCACGATGCGGGTGGGCACCTGCATGTCCTCGATGGCGGGGAGTGCCTGTTCCGCGTCCCGCAGCAGCTCCATCAGTTTCGCCAACGGCAGCACGCGCGAATCGTAGTGCACCTGCAGCGAGCGGATGCCGGGAGTGAGGTCGAGGATGCCCGGCACGGCCATCGCCTGCAGATGCGTCATCAACGCGTGCACGCGGAAGCGCAGGTTGAGGTCGAGCACCAGCGGGCCGTATTCGATCAGCAGGTACTTGTCGCCGGCGCGGCGGTAGACCACGGCGACGGGGTTGTCGGTGTCGGGGGTGCGGTGGAGGACGGGTTCGGCGAGCGGGCCGGCATCGGCAACGAGCGCGGACGCGGCCGGCGCGGAGAGGCTGGCGATGGCGGTGTCCTGCGCGGCTTCCATGCGCTCGGCCTCGCCTTGGCTCAGTCGCTTGAAGCGCACCGTGTCGCCGGGGCGCAGTTGACCCATCTTCCACAGTTCGGCCTGCACGATGGTCGCCGGGCAGACGAAGCCGCCGAGGCTGGGGCCGTCCGGGCCGAGGATCACCGGCATGTCGCCGGTGAAGTCGACCGCGCCGATGGCGTAGGCGTTGTCGTGGATGTTGGACGGATGCAGGCCGGCCTCGCCGCCGTCCTTGCGCGCCCACTGCGGGCGCGGTCCGATCAGGCGCACGCCGGTACGGCTGGAGTTGTAATGCACCTCCCAGTCGGTGGCGAAGAACATCTCGATGTCGGCGTCGGTGAAAAAGTCCGGCGCGCCGTGCGGGCCATAGAGCACGCCGATTTCCCAGGCGTGGGCGTAGGCGGGGATCAGTGCGGCGGGCAATGCCTTGCCGATGGTCGAGGATTCCTCTGCCGGGATGTGCAGCACGTCGCTCACCCGCAGCGTGCGCCCGGCGTGGCCGCCGAACTGGCCGAGGGTGAAGGTGGCCTTGCTGCCAAGGTAGTCCGGCACGTCGAAGCCGCCGCGCACCGCGAGGTAGCTGCGGCAGCCGGTGTCCTGGATTGCGCCGAGTTTGAGCATGCTGCCGGCCTTGATCGCGTGCGCGGCCCAGTTGGCGAGCGGCTGCCCGTCGAGCTCGGCGCCCATGTCTGCGCCGGCCAGCGCGATCACCGCGCCGCAATTGAAGCGCAGCGTAGGGCCGGCCACGGTCAGTTCGAGTGCGGCCGCGCCTTCTTCGTTGCCGGCAAGGCGGTTGGCAAGACGCAGCGCCAGCGCATCCATCGGGCCCGACGGCGGCACGCCGACGTCCCAGTAGCCGGTGCGGCCCGGCCAGTCCTGGATGCTCGACTGCACGCCGGGTTCCAGCACGTCGATGGTCGCGGGGCGGTAGTGGAAGGCATTGAGATAGCGCGTGGTCTGGCGCCCTTCCGTGAACACCGTGTCGCGCACAATCTGGCCGAGGTAGCCGAGGTTGGTCTCGATGCCGGCGACGCGGGTATTCGCCAGCACCTGCTGCATGTTCTCCAGGGCCTCGGCGCGGTCGCGGCCTTTGACGATGATCTTCGCCACCATGGGATCGTAGAACGGCGGCACCTCGCTGCCGCGCTCGACCCAGGTTTCGATGCGGGCATCGGTCGGGAACACGATTTCGGTCAGCACGCCGGCCGCAGGCTGGAAATCCTTGCCCGGGTCCTCGGCGTAGAGGCGCACCTGCATCGATGCGCCTTGAGGTTCGGCCTTGAAGTCGGACAAATCCAGTTCGCCGGCCACTTCCTTCACCATCCACTCGACCAGGTCGACGCCGGTGACTTCCTCGGTGACGCCGTGCTCGACCTGCAGACGGGTGTTCACTTCGAGGAAATAGAATTCGCCGCTCAAGGTGTCGTAGACGAACTCGACCGTGCCGGCGGAGCGGTAGCCGACCGCCTTGCCGAGGCGCACCGCGGTAGCGAGCAATTGCTCACGTTGCGCATCGGTGAGGCCGGGCGCCGGGGTCTCCTCGATCACTTTCTGGTTGCGCCGCTGCACAGAGCAATCGCGCTCGCCCAGCGCGACGACATGGCCTTTGCCGTCGCCGAAGATCTGCACCTCGATGTGGCGCGCATGCTCGACGTATTTTTCGAGAAAGATGCCCGCTTCCTTGAAGTTGGCGCGCGCCAGCCGCTCGACCGACTGGAAGGCTTCCACCAGCTCGTCAGCGCTCCAGATCAGGCGCATGCCGATACCGCCGCCGCCGGCGGTGCTCTTCAGCATCACCGGGTAGCCGATGCGCGCGGCCGAGGCCTGGGCGTGGCCGGCATCACTCAGCAGGCCGGAACCCGGCAGCAGCGGCACCTTGTTGTGCTCGGCGAGATCGCGCGCGGTGTGCTTCAAGCCGAAGGCGCGCATCTGCTCAGGGCTGGGGCCGATGAAAGCGATGCCGGCGACGGCGCAGTCCTCGGCGAAGCCGGGGTTCTCGGAGAGGAAACCGTAGCCGGGATGGATGGCCTGGGCGCCGGTGGCCTTCGCCGCTTCAAGAATTTTCTCGGCACGCAGGTAGCTCTGTGCTGCCGGGGCCGGGCCGATCTCGACCGCCTCGTCGGCCAGCCGCACGTGCAGCGAATGGCGGTCTGCCTCGGAATAGACGGCCACCGACTTCACGCCCATGGTGCGCAGGGTGCGGATGATGCGGCAGGCGATGGCGCCGCGGTTGGCGATGAGAACCTTGTCGAACATAAAATCTCCGGCGGGTCGTCCCGCTTCGCAGAGGCCGAATAACCTACTGCGCGAACGCAGGGCGGCGTTGCGCGGTGCTCGGAATCCTCATGTACTGCATGTACATTCCGGTTTCTGCGCGCCTTGCCCTATGTCCGCTCGCTACAGTTCTTCAGCCTCTCCTTTCCTGCGGCCCGGGCCGTCCCGAGCGGGTTGTTTTCATTGTTCCGGCGCGTCCCAGATCAGGACCCGCACCGGGGTGGGGTTGTAAGCGTTGCACGGGTTGTTGAGCTGCGGGCAGTTGGAAATCAGGCACAGCACGTCCATTTCGGCGCGCATCTCGACGTACTTGCCGGGCGCGGACACGCCGTCGGCGAAGGTCAGCCCGCCCTCGGGCGTCACCGGCACGTTCATGAAGAAGTTGATGTTGCTGGTGATGTCGCGCTTGGTGAGGCCGCCGCCATGGTGCGCGAGCGCGTGCAGGAAGCTGTCGCGGCAGGAATGCATCGGCCGCTTGTCGAGCGCGTAGCGGATGGTGTTGCTCTCGCACGAGCAGGCGCCGCCGAGCGTGTCGTGGCGGCCGCAGGTGTCGGCAGTGATGGTCAGCATCGCCCTGCCCTCGGTCGACATCAGCTGGGTGCCGGCGGTGAGGTAGAGCGCGCCCTGGGCGCGCACGGTGTCGGCGGCGCTGTAGCGCTCCTCGGGGTCGCGCGCGTTGAAGAACAGGGTGTCAACCGCCTGGTTGCCTTCGAGGTCGAGGATGCGGAAGACCTGGCCCTTCCTGATTTCGTGCAGCCAGGGATCGCCGGCGTTGACGACTGCATCGACCACGGCGGTCTTGGGATCGAAGGGACTTTCGACAAGGTTGAAGGTGATCATGTCTGGCCTCAGCGATAAAAGATTTCGGTTTGAAAGAAGCCACGCTGGTTCTCGGCGCAGGCATTGCGGCAGACGTCGTCGACGCCCGGCGTGCCGGCTTTCCACGCGGTCAACATGACGTCGCCCGGCGCGTAGTCGGGACGCGGATCGAGCGGATGCGGCGCGGCGGACAGCACCACCAGCACGTTCATCTCGAAGCGCAGGTCGACGTAAGCGCCAGGGTGCGAGTTCGCCTCGTCGAATTGCAGCTTTCCAGTTTCATCGGCGACGGCCTTGCTGAAGAAATTGACGTTCGGCACCACGTCGCGCTTGCCCAGCCCCCACTTGCCGAGTTCGACCAGCAGGCCGTCGCGGCCATTGCGATGCATGGCGTTGCGGTGGGTCTGGTAGGTGGCTTCGCCGTACTTCGCCTTGACGATCTCGGCGTTGCTCGTGCCGCACACGGTGTCGTGCCAGCCGCAGGTATCCGCTATCACCGAGCACAACACGTGCCCCATGTCGGAGTAACAGACGTGGCCGGTGGTGAGGTGCACGGTGTGCTGCGCCTTCAGTGTGTCGGGCATGTTGTAGCGCTCGAGCTTTTCCTCGGCGTTGTAGAACAGCGCCGAGACGTTGGCGCGGCCGCCGAGATCGGTGAGGCGCAGTGCGTTGCCACGGCGCAGGATGCCCGACCAGTGGCAGCCGCCGGGAAGCAGTTCTTCCCAGAGGAACAGGTCGGGCGGCAGGGGATTCAGGGTTTGTGCCATGTGACATTCACTCGGTGTGTGGACCGCCGCCTCATGCGGCGGTCGTGAGGTTCAACTGGTCCAGCATGTCCTGGTCGGTCTTCATGCCGGAGGTCTCGCGGATACGCGCCAGGATTTCCTTTTTCAGACGCAGGAATTCCGGGGTGTGCTTCATGTCCTGTTCGCGCTCGGCCGGCAGCGGCACTTGGTAGATGGTGTCGATGCGACCGGGACGCGGCGCCATCAGCACGACGCGATCGGCGAGGTAGATCGCCTCCTCGACGTCGTGGGTGACGAAGGCGAGCGTCGGCTTTTCCAGCCGGTGCACGTGCAGGATGAGGTCGTGCATGACTTCGCGCGTCTGCGCGTCGAGCGCGCCGAAGGGCTCGTCCATCAGCAGGATCTCCGGCCTCCCCATCAGCGCGCGGGCGATGGCGACGCGCTGCTGCATGCCGCCCGACAATTGATTCGGCCAGGCCTCGGCAGCAGGGGTCAGGCCCATCAGCGCGAGCAGCGCATCGGCGCGCCCGGAAGCCGCCTCGACGTCGGCCTCGGTGATGTTCTCGCGGCCGTGCTTCAGGCGGCGGCTGAACTTGATGTTCTCCATCACCTTGAGCCACGGGTAGAGGCTGTAGTGCTGGAACACCATGGCGCGGTCGGCGCCGGGACCCATGATGGACCGGTCGTCGACCAGCACCTCGCCCGCGGTGTGGTATTCGAGCCCGCCGATGATGCGCAACAGGGTCGACTTGCCGCAGCCGGACGCGCCGACGAAGGTAACGAACTCGTTGTCGGCGATGTCGAGGCTAACGTCCTTCAAGGCCTCGACGCGATGACTGCCTTCGCCGAACACCTTGCCGACGTGCTGAATGGAAATTTTCGGCATGGTCACGACCTCAGGTGAAGCCAGGGAAAGGCCTTGCGATGCGCGAGACGGAACAGCTGGTCCATGACCAGGCCGATCAGCCCGATCAGGATAATGCCGACGAAGATCTTGTCGGTTTGCAGAAAGCGCTGCGCCTTGAGGATCGAATAGCCGAGGCCAGAGTTTGCGGCGACCAGTTCGGCCACCACCAGATAGGTCCAGGCCCAGCCCATGGTGACCCGCAGGGTGTCGAGCAGCGCCGGCTTGGCGGCCTGAAAGATCACCAGGTTGATCGTTTCGCCCTTCCGCGCGCCCATCGTCTGCGCCGCCTCGATCTGCGCCAGCGGCACGCGGCGCACGTCCTCGGCCATCATCAGCACCATCTGGAAAAAGGTGCCGATGAAGATGATGGAAATCTTCGACGATTCCTCGATCCCCACCCACAGCATCACCAGCGGAATGAAGGCCACCGCCGGCATGTAGCGGATGAAATCGGTGAGCGGTTCCAGCACCGCCTGCACCGGGCGGAAGGTGCCGATCATCAGCGCCAGCGGCAATGCGATCACCGCCGACATCAGGAATCCAACGGTGACGCGGTAGATGCTGATCCCCATGTCGGACAGCAGCTCGTCTTCCGTGTACCAGGCGACCAAACGCTTGAACACGTCGACCGGGCCGGGCAGGAATACCTTGTCCACCGCCGCCCCGCTCGACACGATCCACCACAGGCCCAGCGGCGCCAGCAGGCCGAACGCGGCGAACAGCCAGTACTGCCGGCGGGACAACGGACCACGGATCGCCCACATGCCGGGACGTCGCGGTCGAATGCCGTGTCGGGAGGGCATGGTCATGTCGGCCTGCTTACTTGACGCCGGCCACTTCCTTCACCAGCGAGGCGTCGAGGCCCTTGGCGAAGTCGACCTTGCCTTCCATCAGCTTGTTGTCGAGAAGGAACTTGGAAATGGTCGGTGCCGCGCCCAGGAGCGAGGTCGGATCGGTGGCCGGGCCGAAGGCCTGCAGGTTGGCTTTCTGGTCGAAGAACTTCGTGCCCGGCAGGAAGACCTTGTAGTCCTTGGCATCCATGCCAACCACCTTGGCCATGATCTTCGCCGCTTCATCGGGGTTGCTGCGCAGGAAAGCTTCGACCTCGTACCAGGCACGGACCATGCCGACGAAGTCCTTGCGCTTGGCTTTCAGCGACTTCTCCTGCACCACCAGCAGGTCGGGCACCAGGCCAGGCAGGTCCTTCGAGGTGAAGAGCGGCTTGCCCTTGCCGCTGGTCTGGATGGTGTTGATCCATGGGTTCCATACCACCGCGGCATCGACGCGGCCGGCCATGAAGGCGGCGGCGGCATCGCCGGCGGACAGGCTCACTACGTTCACATCCTTCAGCGTCATGCCGTTCTTGCTGAGCGCCATGGTGAGAATGAAGTGCGACACGCTGAATTCTTCCAGTGCGATCTTCTTGCCCTTCAGGTCCTTGAACGACTTGATCTTGGGGCCGACCATCAGCGCGTCGTTGCCGGCCGAGTTGTCGTTGACCAGAATGGTCTTCAGCGCGATGCCCTTGGCCAGCGGCGCCATGGTGTCGCTCCAGGTCTGCGAGTTGCCGTCGAGCTGGCCGGCCGACAGCGCGCTGATCGAATCGGTGTAGTTGGCGAACCACACCAGCTTGACGTCGGCGCCATGCTTCTTGAAGAAGCCCTTCTGCTCGGCGACGTACCAGGCCACCCAGCCCGGCCAGTCGGACACGCCGATCTTGACTTCGGCCTGTGCCGTCATGGGTTGGGCCAGCAGGGCAAAACCGAGGCTGGCAACGAGAATGCGGGTAAGGCGCGCGATGTTCATAGAGGGCTCCTGTGTGGATGGTCAAAATGACTTCCCGGGAAAGCGTCGCGCGATCGCACTCTCCCGGGCTTTTATCCCTCCGTGGAGCCCCGCATGGACGGAGCCGGCTGCTCTCGGACCAGACATCTCAAGGGGAGACCGGAACCCTAGCTGCGCATTTGCGGTTCATGCGACGGCGTGCGCCGCTTTCCCGTTGCGTAAGTAAAAGCAATGGCTATGCCAGGCCCACACAGAACACACAAGCCCATGAATTTGTTTTGGATTATTGATTGACATCCCTGCACACGCACGCGGGCTTCGTTACCCGTGTTCCGTATTGGTGCGAAATACATTCGTGCTGCACCAAAGCGGCCCCTGAAGGCCCTTGGACGTATTAGGGCGTGTTAACACTAATTTCGCGGCAACCCGAAGGGACGGGTCGATTCGGGCGCACTCCTTTGTCGCAAGCCGCTTGCAGTGAGCGACACTGCGGCGCGCCTCGCTTCGCGGCCTGCATCCCGAATCGGCCTCGTCGCGGACGTGAAATTAGCGTTAACACGCCCTA
>DAHWJK010000311.1:0-15453 GCA_027344185.1 Thiobacillus sp. | reverse complement strand
GCGGAGCGTGACGCGCTGCAAGAACGGCTCAACACCAACCGCTGCAACCGAGGGCACGAAACCCTTCCGCTCACTCTGTGGGACTGCCCGGAGTGTCACAACGAAACCAGGCGGGAGCGTGACGCGCTGCGGGAGGCGCTTTCCGAAATGACCGAGCTTGCCGCCGGCCCGGCTGGTGGCGTCAGTCAAGCACAGAAGGTGGCGATTCTGAAAAAGGCCCGCGCCGCCCTCACCACCGGAGAATCCGCATGAGCGCGCAAGACCTTGAGCAGCGGGCTCGGGAGTACCAGCAGGTGCTGGACATGCTGGGTGTTGCCACACACGAGGAGGCCGGCGCCGAAATCGGCAGGCTGCACGCCGCAGCCCTTCGCCAGCAGCCCGCGCCGGTCGATCTGGAGCAGGTGGGCCGCACCGACCGTGAATTGCTGACCGAGTTCATCCGCATTTGCCGGGAGCATAAGCCTGTCGGCCAATGGCCCGGCGAGCGCCTCTGTGCCGCCATCGAACGCGTGATGCAAAACGAAAAGCCGTTCCGATTCATCGCCGAGGCCGACATGGCTCCCGAGCGCGGGCACAACGGGCGCGGCGGCGATGCTGACAGGCCATTTAGCGGCCCGAGGTGCGCCGCGCCCCACCAGCCCGCCAAGGTGGCGGCCGACCTGACCCCTGACGCCATGAAGATCGGCTTTCGATACAACTGGAAGAACCAGCAGGACCGGCTTGTTTACTTGGGGAGAAACGGCGGAGGTAACGGCCAATGGCACCAATTCGAGCTGGTGGATCAACCTGGCCGCGTGTGGTGCGAACTCCTCGACAGCGATCTTCGGATGCTGGAGGAAACGCAGCCCGCCCCCGTGGTGGACGATGAGCTGCCCGGCATGTGGTCGCAATCGGACTTCATGGGCGGCGCTGCCGATGCGGCCGACGATGCCCGCCAGCTCGTTCCCTCGGTGGATGATGCGATGGTGGACCGCTATCTCGCTGCACAAGCGAAAGCTGTGCAGGAGATCGATGACGCATGGGGGAATGGCGGGAAGGCAGCGTCGTACCTGCACCCGGTTCGCGAGGCATGCCGCGCCGGCCTGACCGCCGCCGCCGCGGTCGCGGGCAACTGGATCGCCGCCGATGACCGCGAACTCAACGCGGGCCGATTGAAGGCGCTGCATCGTGGCCTTGAGCTGGCTCGGAAGTGGTCGGCTGGAACCGGAACGCACGGCCACACTGATCGCATGGTTCGCGACATGGCAGATGAACTGCGCTCGGCGCTTTCGTCGCAAGACGGGGACTACGCCCACCAGCCCGCGCCCGTAGTGGACGATGCGGTGGTGTCGGCGCTGCAATCGACACGCGACCGCATGATGGCCGCGCTGACGCCGAAGTTCGGTGACGCCTTCGACGGCGACTTCGACGTGATGCTGGAAGCGATCAACACGTTGAAACGACTCCGCACATCGACGCCGCCAGCCCCCGTGGTGGACGATGCGCTACTGCGGTGGGTCAAGGCGCAGGCGGATGATCGCAGCACGATCCAGCAGTGGTTCAAGGAGTACCACGCCAAACTGAGCCGGTCGCATGGGCACAGCTACGAAGCGTTCAAGGGCGACTATCTCATGTTCTTTATAGGTGGCGCCGAGGCTGCCCTGACCGCCGCCCTCGCGCAGGGGGTGCAGTCGTGAGCCGCCACTCCGACGCTGGCGCCATCGCCGGCCTGTGCTTCCTGGCCTGCGCCGCGATCCTGCCGCTGGCCTACGTGCAGCACTGGCTCCACTTGCACGGCGTTGGCCCGCGCGTATCGGCGGTCATCACGATGGCGCTGATGGGCCTGCTGGCGCTGCCGATCTTCCGCAGGCTGTGGAGGAAAGCGCCGTGAACGCACTCACTACGATCACCCAACACATGTACATGGCCCGCCGGACGCTGGGCTACACGCCGGACATGCGCGAGGACGCAATCCACGCCGATGTCGCGCTGCTGGCGCTGATCGCCGCGGCAGAGATTGGCGCCGCCGAGCTGATCCGCGCCGGCAAGGGCGACGCCGGACGCACGCTGCTGGCTGCGGTGAGTCACTTCCGCGAGCCGGCGGCCGACACGCGCGGCGTGCTGAAAGGCAACGCCGACCTGGTGCCATCGCAGCACACCCACCTGACCACGTATCCGGGAGACAGGCTATGAGCGGCTGGAATACGAGCTACGGCATTCGCACCAACATCGGCATGGACGAAGTTCGAAAGACGTTCGGGACGTTTTCGGAAGCGCTCAGGGTAACGGGCGGAAACATGAGTGTGATCCAGCTCTATATGCACAACCCGGACAGGATCACTGGCGCCCCGTCTGTTGAGCCTGTGCAGACCGAGTTCGCCAAACGGATGCGGGTGCTGGCAGAGCAAGAGCGGGCAGTAGCCGCATTCAACCTGCACAAGACGGTGACGGGCGTTGCTGCGGCGATTGGGGTATGTCGCGACAAGGCTCGACGGCTGTTGGCGGAGGCTGGCGCGCGGCCGGTGGCCAAGGTATGAGGCCGCGCACCGTGTCCACTGGCGCACTCCACCCCAGCATGATCGAGCGCTGCCAGCGCTGGAAGCGCACCCCGAACCGCGCCATCACCGCGCCGGAGCATGACCTCCTGCGCCGCGACCACACCGACGAGGATCTGCGCATCGCGCAGTTCGAGCAATCCCGACTGACGCGCAACGGCGTCGTCGCCCCATTCCCTGCTGCTGACTCCGAAGGAGATCAATGATGAATGCACAACTTGCCCCCGTGATGGGGGAGGAAATCGAGGCATACAGCGCCACCGAGCGCGGGCTCGCGGAGCTGCGGTCGCGGCTGTCCGGGCGCGTCTATGACGTGACCACCGGCAAGGGGCTGGACGAGGCCAAGAAGGATCGCGCCGAGTGCCGCAGCCTGCGCGTTGACCTGGAAGCCAAGCGCAAGGAAATCAAGGCGCCGGCGCTGGACTACTGCCGCCGCATCGACTCGGAAGCGAAGCGGATCACGGCTGAAATCGAGGCGATGGAAGATCCAATCGACCAGCAGATCAAGGCCGAGGAGGCCCGCAAGGAAGCCGCCCGCGCGGAGCGTGAGCGCGCCGAGCTGGCCCGGCTGGCCGCCATTACCAAGCGCATCGGCGACCTGAGCGCGGCGCCCGTGAAGTTCCTTGGCGCCCGGCTCGAAGCTATCACCGAGGAGATCGCCCGACTGGAGGCGGACGACCTGGGCGACATCGACGACACGCACAAGCCGAACGCAGAGGCAGCCAGGGACACAGCCATTGCCACGCTGCGCCGCATGCTGGAAGAAAGCCAGCGTCTTGCCAAGGAGCGCGAGGAGCTGGAAGCCGCGCGCCAGGCACAGGCCGCAGCGGAGGCGGAAGCGCGCGCCATCCGTGAACGCGAGGACGCTGAACGCCGCGCCGCACAGGAAGCCGAGGATCGTCGTCGCGAAGAAGCGGCGGCAGCCGAGCGTGCCGAGCAGGCGCGCCGGGCGGCGGAGTTGGCGCAGCAGCAGCGCGATCTGGAGGAACGCGAGGCCCGCATTCGCGCCGAGCAGGAGGCTACCGAGCGCGTGCGCCGTGCCGAGGCGGAGCATGCCGAGCGCGTGCGACGGGAGGCCGAGGAGGCGCAGCGCATCGCGCGCGAGGAGGCCGCATTGCGCGAAGCCACACTCGCCAGTGCCGCGCAGGGCGCACTGACCCTGCTGATCGCCGAGGGGTACGCCGACCGTTTCGAGACGCGCGCCCTCCAGTCCGCCCTTTCCCGTGAGGTGTCCCCGTGAGCGCCAATCCCGAACTCATGCCCGCCGTCCAGCCGCAGGCCATCGCCATCCAGCAGCCCAGCACGCAGGTTGCGCAAGTCCTGAACATGCTGGAGCGGGTGCTCATGTCGCCCGACTTCGACATCGACCGCGCCGAGCGGTTGTGGGCCATGCAAAAGGAGGTGCGCGCGGAGCAGGCGCGCGCCGACTTCATCGCCGCCAACTCCGCCATGCAGGGTGAACTGCCGTCGATCCAGAAGCGCGGCCAGATCAAGAACAACGCCGGTGCCGTGCAGAGCACGTATGCGAAGTGGGAGGACGTGAACGACGCGATCAAGCCGATCCTCATGCGCCACGGCTTCGCCCTGTCCTTTCTCGTGGAGCAGGACGGCGCCAAGATCACCGTGACCGGCATTCTGTCGCACAGCGGCGGCCACCGGGAGACGACCCATATCGTCCTGGCCCCGGACACCACCGGATCCAAGAACACCGTGCAGGCGGTCGGCTCCTCGATCAGCTACGGCAAGCGCTACACCGCCGGCGCGCTGCTCAACCTGACCAGCCACGACGAGGACGACGACGGACAGGCTGCCGGCCGCGCCGAGTTCTCCGACAAGGCGATGGCGACGTACTCCGATTTTGAGGCCGAGATCGTCGGCGCCATCGACGAGGTGGAGCTCCGCAAGGTCGGGGAAGGCATCGCCGCCGCTGGTCTGCCGCCCCGGCTGCAGACCAAGCTGCGCAGGACGTGGCAGGCCCGCATGAGCCAGCTCCGCGAGGGCGCCAAGTGAACGACGACTTCGACCCGACCAACCAGGACCAGGGCACCGAGGACTGGCTGGCAGAGCGCGCCGGATGCTTCACCGCATCCGGATTCAGGGATCTCCGCTGGGACCGCGAGGCGTACAAGACTGGCGACCGCAAGGGCCAGCTCAAGCCCGAGCCGCTGCTGCGCACCAACTACATCGCGCAGGTTGCTGCCGAGATCCTGACCGGCACCGCGAAGATCAGCGGGCGCGCGAAGGCGATGGACCACGGCAAGGAGATGGAGCCGGATGCGATCGCCGCATACGAGCGGCGGACGGGGCAGCTCGTCGAGCAGTGCGGATTCCTGCGCCACCCAATCCACCCGTTCGTCGGCGCGTCCCCCGACTTCCTCGTGAACCTGGACGGCGGCGGCGAGATCAAGTGCCCGCTGTCCATCACTGTCCACGCGATCACCCTGCGCGACGGTCTGCCACCCGAACACATCGAGCAGATCCAAGGGGGTCTTTGGGTGACGGGCCGCAAGTGGTGGGACTTCATCTCCTACAACCCGCTATTCCCGGCCGGCCTCGACCTGTACGTGCAGCGCGTGTACCGGGACGAGGAGGTGATCCAGCGCATCGAGAATGACGTGCTGACCGCCTGGGCCTCGGTGCAAATCCTCCTCAACGAACTCAACTCCAAGAAGGACACCCAATGCGCGGCATGAATAAAGCGATCATCTTCGGCAACGTCGGAAACGCCCCGGAGATCAAGTACACGCAAGACGGGACGTGCATCGCCAACCTGAGCATCGCCACGACAGAGAAGTACAAGAATCGCGCCGGTGAAGTCGTGGAGGAGGTCGAATGGCACCGCTGCAAAGCGTTCGGCAAGACCGCGGAGATCATCGGCGAGTACGTCAAGAAGGGCGACGAGTTCGGCATCGAGGGCAAGATCAAGACGCGCAAGTACGAGAAGGATGGCGTCACGCACTACGCCACCGAGATCAAGGTGGCCGAGATCCACCTGTGCAGCAACAAGCGCGACACCGGCAACGGCACCCCGCGCAACAACGCGCCGAGGCCGCAGCGGCGGGATGAGCCGGCTGGCGGATTCGATGACGACTTCGGGGACGAAAAAATCCCGTTCATTTCCTGCCGGGGGGTGTTCTAACCATGCGCCAGTGCAGGACGTGCGGCGAGTCGAAGCCGCTAATGGACTTCTACAGCCAAACCAACGGCAACTTGCACCGCGACTGCAAGGAATGCTGGAAGGCATACGTTAAGGCGAACCGCCTTGCCCGCGCCGACCAGTACCGAGAATACGAGCGCGGCAGAGCCAGCCTGCCGCATCGGGTCGAAGCGAGGCAGACTTATTCGCAGACACCTAACGGGAAAGCGGCGCACCAGCGAGCGCACCGTCGTCAAAACGAGCTTCGTCCGGCACATCGGGCGGCTCGGATTGCGGTCGGGAACGCCCTGCGATCCGGGAATATGGCCCGCCAGCCCTGCGAGGTCTGCGGCGACGCCAAGGCACAAGCGCATCACGACGACTACTCAAAGCCGCTGGACGTTCGGTGGCTATGTACGAAGCACCACGCGGAATGGCATCGGCACAATGAACCATTGTGCCCCCAATCCTCGCAAGACAAATCAGTTATGTGCCAAGTAGAGAGGGCATCAGCATGATCTTCCGCAACATCACTATGTTCCGCTTCCCACCTTTCCTCAACCTGGCCGACCTTGAAGCGGCGCTGCGCGAGTGCGCGCTCAAGCCTGTCGGCCCGCTGGAGCTGGCGAGCCGTGGGTTCGTCCCGCCGATGGGCCAGCACCATACCGCCATGTCCCAACAGATCGGCACCGCGCGCTGGATCACGGTTGGCGGCGAGGACCGCCTGCTGCCGGCGGCCGTGGTCAACGACCTGCTCGCCAAGAAGCTCGCCGAGATCGAGGAGCGCGAGGGCCGCAAGGTCGGCGCACGCGCCCGGCGTCGCATCAAGGACGAGCTGCTGGTCGAGATGCTGCCGCGCGCGTTCGTTCGGCCGATGCGGGTGGACGCCATCATCGACTCCGCGCTCGGCGTGATCGTGGTCGATACCGCCTCGCGCCGCGTGGCCGAGACGGTCGTGGCCGAGGTCCGGCGCGCGCTCGGCAGCTTCCCCGCCCTGCCGATCAATGCCGAGGTGTCGCCGCGCGCGGTGCTCACTGGCTGGGTCGCTGGCGATCCGCTACCGGAAGGCTTCGCGCTGGACGACGAGTGTGTGATGCGCGACCCGGCCGACTCCGGCTCCACGGTGAAGATGAGTCGCGTCGAGCTGGGCAGCGAGGAGGTCGGCCACCATCTCGAAGCGGGCCGGCAGGTCACGCGCCTCGCGCTTACCCTCGATGACCGCATGAGCTTCACCATCGACGAGGACTTGGCGCTGCGCAAGTTCAAGCTACTGGATGGCGCCACGGATCAGATGGAGTCGGCCGAGCACGACGACATCGCGGCCGAACTGGAGGCACGCTTCGCGCTGATGGCGGGCGAGTTCCGGCGACTGTTCGTGGCGCTGGCGCCTGCGCTGCGGTTCTCAGCCGCGGAGTGACGCGGCGCAGGCTGGGCCGGCAGCCTTACGCAGCCCGGCAACTACCAACGTGCTGCCGATTTGCTACCGAATCGGTAGTTGAGCGAAGCGCACGAGGTTATAGCAGGAAGCCGCTATAGCCGTGAATTACTGCCGAAGCTGTGACGCGGTTTCGGCTCAAATGAGTTGTTGGGACTCACCGCGAGGAATCATGAAAACTAAGCCAATCACCCCATACGCAAGGCTGCTTCTTGACGTTCGCAAGTTTGCAGGCTGCGTGAAATACGCCACGCGCAAGACGCTGTGGACGTACCCGAAAGATCGGCTTTCAGATGGGTGGGCCCTGAGCGACCTGTATCAGCGCGCGAAGGCTGCCGATCGGCTTGGCTGGGACATTCATCTGGTTCCCGAGGATGACGGGCTGCGCGTGGAATACAGAAAGCGCCCCGACGTGCCGCGGGATTGGGCGTGAGTCCTAACGCCAGGCATAAGGCGCGCCGGCATGAAGGCCAGGCGCAGGGATAAATCGAAACGGCGTCGCCTTGATGCCGTTGTTAGCGCCGTAGGAGGCGAAGCGATGGACGACCAGATCAAAGACGTGGTAACTCCAGAGGATTTTGGCGTGCCGGGTGAATGCGCAGCAGAAGCGATGAACTACGCGAAACACATGGCCGCAAAAGTGGCGACCGATGCTCTGGACAGAGCGGAAAGGAAGATTCAAAGGTTGAGCGGACAGATGGAAACGCTACAGGCGTCCCGCAACTTCTACGCGCTGCGCTGCGAGGCATTGCAGGCGATCCAGAGCAAGATGCGCAACCCGGAGCGCAAGGCTGTTTGCGACATTCTGGCGAATGGCAGCACGGAAGTTTTCAAAGCCGTGGATCGTAGCCACCAGTATGCCCAGTCCAAAGAGCACGGCGGCTGCGCGCACTGCGGGTATCCGGAACATGAGCCGTGGCACCGCCGCGATGAAGGGCGCTAACAACTGTTAGACCCCGAAAGCGGGCGCATATCCATTGCAAACCCCGAGTAGCACCCCGCTTTCGGGGCATAGCGCACGAAATCCCGGATACGCGCCCGGATGCGGGGCGTATCACATGAAGGAGGATCGAGTGAGTGACGACAAGCAGCCCGACCCCCTGGCGGTGCTGGCCGCAACGCTGGAGGGTGACCGATGGCTGAGTGCTGAGGCTGCCGCGTTCTTGCTGGGGCAGCTCAAGATGAGCACGTTCTACCAGATCGCCGCCGCGCCAGACTTCCCGAAGGCCGCGCGCATCGGAAAGGGGCGCAAGTGGCGGCGGCTGGAGCTGCTGGAATACCCGAAGCGGGCGGCGTGACCGCCCCAAGATTCCCCATTGCAACCCTGAAACCTACTGCTGGCGCGGCTGTTTGGTGCCGGAGATAGGGAACGCGGTTCGATTCCGGCCTAACCCGGCAGCGCCCGGTTTCTCCTGAAATGGCTCTGGGTTGCGGCGCGCAGCCGATGCGTGGATTCCGGCACAGTCCGGTCGATTCCGGTTCCGCTATGCTCACTCCCCACGAATTACCCACGGGGCGGGCATGGCGAGCATCTATCGCCACGGCAAGGGATGGCGGGCGCAAGTCTACCGGGACGGCGCGCGCGAGTCTGCCACGTTCCAGACGAAGCAGCAGGCGGCGGCGTGGTCGGTGCAGCGTGAGGCGGAGCTATCCGGCGAGCGCCTGCCAGACAAGAACGTGGGCGATGCGATGGCGCGGTTCCGCATGGACGTATCACCTGGGCGCAAGGGTGCGCGCTGGGAGGCCCTGCGGCTGTCCGCGCTGGAGGATGCGCCAATCGCACGCAGGCCGCTTGCGCGGCTCACTGGGGCCGACATAGCGGCATGGAGGGATGCGAGGCTGGGGGAGGTCGCGCCGGCCACCGTGGCGCGCGAGATGGCCCTGCTACGGACGGTGCTGGAAACGGCCCGCAGGGATTGGGGATGGCTGCGGGACAAGCCAATGGCAGAAGTCAGCGTCCCGAAGTCGCCGCCCAGCAGGAAGCGCAGGATCACGCAGGATGAAATCGACCGCGTGACGCTTGCGCTCGGAGTCACTGACACGGAAGCGGCCACCGCAGCGAACCGCACAGGGCTGGCGTTCCTGTTCGCGCTGGAAACCGCGATGCGGGCCGGCGAGATTCTGGGGCTGACGTGGCAGGACGTGCGGGAGAAGGCCGTCACGCTGCCGCGCACGAAGAACGGGGACAGCCGGGACGTGCCACTGAGCCTACGGGCGCGGGAGATACTGGCCGCCCTGCCCCGCGATAGGCCGACGTGCTTTGACGTTCACCCCGGCACTCGGGACAGCCTGTGGCGACGCGCGGTGAAGTCGGCAGAGATTGCCGACCTGCACTTCCACGATGCGCGGGCCGAGGCGATCTGGCGGCTATCGAAGAAGCTGGACGTGCTGGAGCTGGCGCGGGTGATCGGCCACCGCGACATCAACAGCCTGCGGCTCTACTACAACACCACCGCCGACGAACTGGCCGACAGGCTTTAGCGCACTTGTCCCCCAGACATGGCCCATGACCCACGCAAGCGCATGATCCGCAACGGAAAGCGGCCCGTGGAAGCGCCCTCAAAACCGTCAAATCGGGTCGTTACGGATCAATGGCTTGCATGTGGATAGGGCGGGCACGTTGTCTCGTCCAGCATCCACTCATGTGATGCCGTGCGCTATTGCTACATCAAATGTTGCGGCAGTAGTGGACAGCGGAATCTGCGTTCCTGCTGAATCAAACACGCGAATGACGTAGTTGGCGCCACTCACCCTGATGTCATATCTGTACGCATTGCCGGACGCATCCGTTACGCCAATCGGGACAGCCACGGATGCACCAACCCCGCCCGCCACGGTGCGCGGGGAGATGATGCAATCGTTCGATGAGCGGGTGGCCCCGCAGGAAAAATAACCACCCCAAAGTTTGCTTGATGTGACCGCCCCGCCAGATGCGGCATTTGCAATCCTGAAAACAGCAACACTTATGTCTGTCCGTATCGCAGATACGCCGGTTCCGCCGGTGATTGATGCCGCGTTCCGGGTTGCGTTTGCAGCCGGGTACACCGTATTTCCGAAGTAGGAGTATGCGATGCTGTAGGTGGTGCCCGGAGCGGTGATTTTAAGTGGATACTCGTCAGTCGTTGTGGCTTGGTCGAAGTTGTAAAACACATTGCCTTCAACGGTCACAACGTCAAGTCCGGGGATATTTCCGCTCGTTGAAGTCAGCGCCCGCACGTTGACAACGCTAAGTCTATTTTTCACAACATTGCCCGTAAAAACGAGGCCGGGCAACACCGTGGCGGTATCCCCGTAAACGCCAGTCCCGGCAACGGCCTCATCTATGGTTGTGAGCAGGACGCATCGGCCAGATGGAGTGACGCCACCAGTCCTTGTGAAGTAGTTGCCGCGAATGACGGCTGTACCACCCATATTAACGGCGATCTGCTGCGTTGAGTCCGTGTTGAACTTGTTGTTCGTGATCTGGCAGTCAGCAAGGTACTGCACGTGGATGTCTCGCCCCCCCCCGAAAGTACCGAGGAAGGTGTTGCCATCAATGATAACGTCGTGACTGAACTGCGTGACAAGTATTCCCGTAGAAGCCTGCCCCCCCCTAAGCGTATTGTTTTTAACAATAGCTCCGGGGCTGTAGTTGTTGAGCGAAATGCCCCTGTTACCAGAGCCTGAAATGTCGATGTGGCAGCCATCAATGTGCGTGTCTCGGGTATTGATGCTGTAGATGCCATACGCAGGGATGGCGACATTGCAGTTAACGACGCGCATGCTCTTGACGCAGTAAATCGGCACTGCCGTTGCGTTGCGGGCGATGCTACTGATGTCAACAAGTTGCGCTGCATAATCAGATGCAGTGGCCCCGTTCAACCAGATGCCGCGACACGTTGAGTAACCGGATGATCCATTAATGGTAACTCCATCAATCAAACCATCTTCGCAGCCGGCCTCAACCATGATGCCGCCGTTGCTGACATTTTTAAGGTTGCATCCAGTTACGGCGAAGCCCTTGAAGCCTGCAATACGGATGTAGTTAAGGTCCAATGTAGTTGCCGGATCGGCCTGCGTGAAATAGCCGCCGCTGATTTTCAACCCTGAGTTTTGCGGAGTGTCGGAGGTCGTGCCAAACTTGAACAGATAATTGGCGCCGCCATTCACGATCACGGCGCTGCCAAAATCCACCTTTATATTGTCGCCTACCTTGACGACTCCGGTGTTCATCAAATAGGAGCCGGGCGGGAACTCGACGTTATTACTTGCTGCGAATGCGAGCCCGATAGCTGCCGAGCTATCCGTAGTCCCAGTGGGGTCTGCCCCGAAGTCAAGCACGCTCACAACATCCCTCGCCTTGTCCTGCATCGTCCGCGCCACCGCGCCAGTGCCGGACTGGATGAAGCCGACTAGGGATGCGCCGGTGCTGGCGGCGAGGCCATCCTGCAGATTGTCGATCCGCGGCGTGATCTGCTCCAGCGACGCGCCAACGACACGATCGCCAAACTGGATCAGCGCAGTTTCCGTCTGACCCGTGAACCACGGGCGCAGCGCTTGCGCCAGGCGCTCGATCATCCGGCCGGTCAGGTTCTCGAACTGCATGTCAGCCCTCGCCGAGCAGGGTGGCGTTAATGCCGACAGCGGCGGCGGTGGCGTCCTTCACGATGCCGTACAGGCCGCCCGGCAGCTCGATGCTCTGGCGGGTGGCCGTCAGCTTGACCGGGTTGGTGCCGTCCAGCGACAGTACGGCCCAATCGGCGCCGCCGCCGAGGAACACCTGTGCGGTTTCGGTGGTGGCGAGGCCGGCGGCTGAGATCACCACGCGGTCATGCGCGCGCGCATCGAGCGGCTGCTTGTCCGACACCGCGGCGGTGGTCGGCTTGATGATGGTGACGGTCGCGCCCATGTTGAATCCCGGATGGAGGTGGCCGCGCGAACCTAGTCCCCGGATTGCCCCCGCGCAATGGCCTCCATCTTGGCCTGCTGGCGGAAGGCGTGGCTGCGCTTGGGCGGGCGCCGTGCGCTCTTGCCGGTCTTGCCGCGCAGGGCGAATTGCAGTCGCGCCACGGCGATCCTGATGGTGGTCCCGGCGTTCTCCGCATCCTCGCCGCGGTAGATCGTCACCCGCTCGATCGGCAGGGATTTCACCAGCTTGTTGTAGTCGCCCATGTTGGCCATGATTTGCGCGCCGTCCCAGCCAAGCGCAACGGTGATGGCAGGCGGCGCGCCGGCGGCTTCGAGGCGCGCGAGCAGCTTCGTGACGGTCGCAGCCATGTCGGAAACTGGCAGCATGAGGACACCTCCGCACCGGGCCTGGCGGCCCAATACGCCAAACCTAATGCCCGCGCGCCCGAAAGCTAGGTCAGCTACACTCCGCCCATGCGCGACCTCGCCATCGGTATTGCAGCGCTCGCGGGCATCTGGCTGGCCGGCGTGCTGCTGTCTGCGCTACTCGTCCCGCTGATCCCGCTGTTCGCCATCGCCGCACTCGGCGCGCTGGCGTGGTGGCTGGTCACTCCCCGGCGAACGCATCCGCGGCGGCGTTCCACTCGCGGATGAGCTGGCGCTGGTAGGCGGCGTTGGCCTCCTGCAGCTCGCGCATGCGCTCGGTCCGCCCCGCACTCAGGCCGGTGCCGAACTCCCCGTAGAGCGCCTTCACCTGTCGGCGCGTCTCGTCGGACGCCTTGTCGGCCGCCTTGAATGCCGCGTACACGCGGCTGCGCCCTGGCTTGATCGTGGCCTGCCCGCTGCGGTCCAGCTTGATCTCCACGCCAGCCAGGTGCGGGAACACGGCTGCCGCGGCATAACCTGCGCGCAACCCGCCCGCCTCGGTCATGTCGCGCACCATCGCCGCATCCGTCTCGATGACGGACTTGCGCTCGTAGAACCCGGAGGCCGCTGCGGACACGTCGTTGACCGGGCGGGTGAAACTCTTGATGAGCGGCGACGGCTTCTGCGCACGGTCTTGGCCAGTGGCAACGTCGTGCCCCAGCGTGATGAAGTCCATGATCGACCGTCCGGCGCCGCCGGTGGCGAGGTTGTACATGTACTCGATGTCCTCCGGCGCCCAATCGAACGGCGCCATCGGCTTGTGGTACTCGTCGCCCAGGCCGATGAAGTTCAGCCCGCGCGCCGCGGCCTTGAACATCTCGTGCGTGTCGGCCTTGCCGATCATCGCGCGCGGCGTAGTCTGGTCGTAGGGGTTCTCGTTGCGGATGCGCCGACCCAGCCCATCCCGGTTCATGCCCAGCTCCACCGCGGCCTTGAGCGGGATCGTCGGCACCAGTCCCACCATGCCCTCGTCAATCGGGATCGGGGAGAACGACTGCAGGAGGGTCTGCGCGATGCCGCCCGTGAAGTCGCCGGCGACCTGTCGCACGGTCTTGGTGTTGGAGGCGATCGCCTTGGCGTCGCTGGTCACGGCCTGCGCGAGCCGGCCGCCGAGGAAGCTGAACACGTTGAAGCCGTAGGGCATGGGCAGGGTGTAGATCCGCGCGGGCTCCCCGTCCTCGCCCGGCAGCGCCAGCCACAGGTTCCGCTGCTTCACCGAGTCCGGCACCTTGTCCGACAGGCGCTCGCCGTCGTCGTCCTCGTAGCCGGCGGCCAGCATCGCCAGCGAGAACTGCGCCAGCCCAAGCGCGAACATGGCGCCCTGCATACGCGGGTGCTTGAGCGCCTTCACCACCTGATGCGCGCCCTGCACGCCGGGGTTGTAGAACAGGAACGCGACCTTGAGCCACGGGCCGAGGTTGCCCTGCCGGTTGAAGTTGACGGTCAGATCCTTCGCCTTCTCCGCGGCGCTGTCCGCGCTCCAGCCGGCATCCCGCAGCGCCGAGTAGTAGGCCAGGCGCATTGCGTTCTCGGCGGCGCCGTTCGCCTCCTCCACCACTTCCGCCAGTGCCTTGCCGGCGCGCAGGGCGTCCGCCACCTTGCCGGTCTTGGCGTCCAGCCGGACCTGCTTCTGCAGCGTGTCCACGGCCGCCTGCGTCACCCACCCGGTCTTTCCGCCGGCCGCGACGAACTCCGCCAGCAGGGGCGATTCGCCCTTGCCCATCGCCGCGCGGGCCAGCGCCTTCACCGCGCCGCCGTAGTGGCCCATCGTGGCGCCGTACAGCTTCGGCCCGTGGTCGGTCAGGATGCGCGTCGAGCCGAACACCGCATCGCGCGTCAGGTTCACCGCCACGAAACCGGGGTTGTAGCTGGTCAGCGTGGCCGACACGTACCGGTTGATCGCCTGCAGCGGCGCCAGCAGGCGCGGCACGTTCTCCGCGCCCACGTTCTTGAGCGCCGCGGCCAACTTCGGGTTCGTGAACTGGATCCGGTAGAGCTGGCCCTTGATGCGGACCATCACCACGTCCGGCGATGCCGACTCGTTGAGCACCTTGTCGTACACCTCGCCCGTGACGGGATCCTTCGCGCGCTCGGTGCGCACCGGTTCGAACGTCCACAGGCCCGGATTCGGGTTCGCCAGCACCAGCCGCGCCAGCGCCCGGCCGACGCGCGCCTTCTCGGCCGCGATGACCGAGCGCTGGGCGTCGCCGATCACTTCGCCCAGGATATTGACCGCGCGCGAGTTGCGCCCGGTCATGGCTTTGATGCCGGCGCTGCGCAGCTCGATACCGCCGCCGCCCAGCCCACTGCCGCGCGCCGCCTTGTCCAGCGCCTCCGCCTCCTCCTTGCCGCGCAGGGGGACGTAGTGCTTGAACTGCGCCTGCATGGCCTCGTACTGCGCCTTCGTGATGACCCCGTGCTGGTACAGGCGCTTGCGGGTGTCCTGCGTGATGCGGTCCACCATCTTCGCCAGCGGCTCCAGCCCGGCGCTCTTGGCCAGGATGGCGTCCGCCTCCGCGTCCGTCATGCCGGAGCCGGCCTCGATGTCGGGGTTGTCCGCCCGCAGGTCCGCGTTGCGCTCCTTCGCATGGCGCGCGTACAGGTACTCCTCCAGCGCCTCGGGCGTCACCTTCGCGCGGCGCATCGCCTTGAACAGCGGCTCGATCAGCACCTCCTCCAGCGCGTCCATGCCCTTGCCGACGCGGCCGTACATGAGGTTTTCGATGCGATAGACGTTCTGCTCGTCCGGCAGCGCCTCGCCGCGCGCGGCCTCAATGTCCTGTTGGGTGTCGCGTAGCGCGATCAGCTTGTCCTGCATCGCCTCGCGCGTCCTGCGCAGCGCGCCGCGCCAGCCAACCCATTCCGACCTGGCCGGTGAGTAGCCCAGCACCCCGCCCTCGGTCGGGTTGCCCAGCGCGGCATCGGCGGTACGCCGACGCGCCTCGGCGCGCTCCCGCGCAGCCGGCACAGCCTGCGCGCGCACGGTACTCTTGAGGATGCTCGGGTTGTCGGCGTCGAAGTTGCCGTTGTTCTTG
>DAHWJK010000309.1:0-17244 GCA_027344185.1 Thiobacillus sp. | reverse complement strand
CCTGCATCACTTCGGCAAAGCTGGTCGGCGGCTTGGCTGCGAAATAGAGGCCGAACATGCCGCCGACCGAATCGGCGCTGAAGGTGACGCCGGCCTCCCTGGCTGCGGCATTGAGGCCATTGACCAGACGCTCGGTGCGGGCGGTCAGATTCGCGTGGAAGCCGGGTTCGGAAATCGCGGCGAGCGTGGCGAGCCCCGCCGCCACCGCGACCGGGTTGCCCGACAGCGTGCCGGCCTGGTACACCGGCCCGGTCGGCGCGAGCTTGTCCATCACGTCGGCGCGGCCGCCGAAGGCGCCCACCGGCATGCCGCCGCCGATCACCTTGCCGAGCGTGGTCAGGTCGGGCTTGATGCCCAGGAGCTTCTGCGCGCCGCCGAGGTCGACGCGGAAGCCCGTCATCACCTCGTCGAAGATCAAGAGCGCACCGTGCTGGTTGCACAGGCGGCGCATCGCCGCCATGAATGCGGGGGTTGGCTTCACCAGGTTCATGTTGCCGGCGAAGGGCTCGACGATGATGCAGGCGATCTCGTTGCCGATCTCGGCGAAGGTGCGTTCGAGCCCGGCGACGTCGTTGTAATCCAGAACAATTGTCTGCGCCGCGACTTCCGGCGGCACGCCGGCCGAAGTCGGGTTGCCGAAGGTGAGCGCGCCGGAGCCGGCCTTCACCAGCAGGAAGTCGGCGTGGCCGTGGTAGCAGCCCTCGAACTTGATGAACTTGGAACGGCCGGTGAAGCCGCGCGCCAGCCGGATCGCGCTCATGGTCGCCTCGGTGCCGGACGACACCAGTCGCACCTTCTCGATGCTCGGCACCAGCTCGATGATGCGGCGGGCGATGACGAGTTCGGCCTCGGAGGGTGCACCGAACGACAGGCCGTTGGCGGCGGCGTCCTGCACCGCCTTCACCGTGCCGGGATGGGCGTGGCCGAGAATCGCCGGGCCCCACGACCCGACGTAGTCGATGTATTCGCGGCCGTCGGCGTCCCACACGCGCGATCCCTGGGCGCGGCTGAAGAACACCGGGGTGCCGCCGACGCTCTTGAAGGCGCGCACCGGCGAATTCACGCCGCCGGGGATGACGTGCTGCGATTGTTCGAAGAGGTGTTCGTTGCGGGTCATTGTTCGGATTCCGTCTCAAATAGTTGATTCAAGGCGCGCGCGGCGGCGCGGATGTCGGCTGCATCGAACAGCGCCGACAGCACGGCCAGGCTGTCGGCGCCGGCATCGAGCAGCGGCGGTGCATTGGCGGGCGTGATACCGCCGATGGCGACGATCGGCAGCCGTAGCGCACGGGCCGCTTCGTGCAGCAGGGCGACGTCGGCGCGCGCCGCCTGTGGCTTGGTCGGCGACGTGAAAAAACTGCCGAAGGCGACATAGTCGGCGCCGGCGGCCTCTGCGGCGTGTGCCTGCGCCAGATCCTGGTAGCACGAGGCGCCGATGATTTTGCCCTTGCCGAGGATGATGCGCGCCTCGCGCACGCTGCCGTCGTCGCGGCCCAGGTGTACGCCGTCGGCGTCACACAGGTCGGCCAGCCGCAGATCGTCGTTGACGATCAGCGGCACGCCGAATTGGCGGCACAGCATGACCAGCTCGCTCGCCTGTTCGTGGCGGCGGGCGACGTCGCCCGACTTGTCGCGGTATTGCACCGCGGCAACGCCGCCGGTCAATGCCGCTTCGACCTGCGTCAGCAGCTGTTCGGTGTCGGCGGTTTCGGGGGTGATGGCGTAGAGGCCACCCGGAAAATCAGGCATGTTTGAAATCAGGTAGGGCGGAAATTCAAATTCAAATAATGAGACATTCAGGTCCCGCGCTCACGCGTTGCCCTCGGTCTGGGTCCCCTGTGCCCAGAAGAAACGTTCCGGGATGTATTGCCCCATGCCGGGCCGGAATGCGGCCTTGAGCGTTTCATAGGTGAAATTCTGCGCTTCGCGCACCGCGGCCGGCATGTCCTGGCCATAGGCAAGCGCGGCGGCAATCGACGAGGCCAGCGTGCAGCCCGAACCGTGATAGCTGCCGGGCAGACGGTCCCAGGCGTCGGTCTGCACATGGCCGTTGGCGTCGTACAGGCTGTTCAGCACGCGCGGGGTGTTTTCATGGGTGCCGGTGATCAACACGTATTCGCAACCGAGATCTGTCAGGTGCCGGGCGCAGGCGGCCAGATCCATGTCGTCCTCGTCCGATTCGAACAACGCCAGCCGCCGTGCTTCGTGGCTGTTGGGCGTGAGAATGCTGGTCTGCGGGATCAGCATATCGCGCATGGCGGCGATCATGTCGTCGGTGGCGAGCTCGTCGCCGCGCCCCGACGCCAGCACCGGGTCGAGAATGACCGGAATGTCCGGATAGTCGGCGAGGATTTCGGCAATGACCGCGATCGACTCGGGACTGCCCAGCATGCCCAGTTTGAACGCGGCGACGGGCACGTCTTCCAGCAGCATGCGCGCCTGGTCGCCCACCCATTCGGCGTCGATCACCAGGATTTCCTCGACGCCTGCGGTGTCCTGCACGGTGATCGCGGTGATCACCGACAGCGGATGGCAACCCATGCTGGCCAGCGTCAGCAGGTCGGCCTGGATGCCGGCGCCACCGGTCGGGTCGGACGCGGCGAAGCTGAGCACCAGCGGCGGCGTGGGTTGGGGGGTGAAAATAGGCGGCATGGCGTCACTGCTTTAGAATCGAGCCCTGATTTTAGCCGATTCCATTCATTGCCATGCCCGACGCCCCTGAATACAAAAGCTGGATGTGCCTGATCTGCGGCTACATCTATCACGAGGAAACCGGCGCCCCGGACGACGGCATTCCGCCCGGCACCCGCTGGGAAGACGTGCCGATCAACTGGACCTGTCCGGATTGCGGCGCCCGCAAGGACGATTTCGAGATGGTGGCCTTGTAAGCCCCTGCTTGCCCAATTGAGCGTTTGTCTCTAGAATCGCGACCGCCCCATGGGCTGCCCTGTCAATAGTACGGTCAGACTGATCTGATAGGGTCATTATAATCAGGAGACAACAATGATTTTGCGGAGCATAACGACGTGGGCGCTGCTCGTTTTTTCGACGGGCGCATGGGCGGTTTCCCCTTATATCCAGGGCGATGCGGTGCCGGCAGGGACGGTTCAGGCGGTCGCGAGCGCGGTCGAGGCCAAGCTCAAAAACGCCGGCTTCAAGGTGGTGGGCAAGTATTTCCCCAAGGACCTGGCGGGCCATGGCGTGGTGGTGGCCACCGATGACGCCATGCTGCGCGAAGTCGGCGCGACCGGCGGCTACGCGGTGCTGGGCGCGGCGATTCGCGTCGGGGTGAAGGCCAACGGCAGCGTGGCCTACACCAATCCGGATTACTGGTCCCGTGCCTATCTCCGCCGCGATTTCGACAAGCGCGAGGCGGCCGTCAAGGCGGTGCAGGAACGCCTGAAGGACGCGCTGGGCGCAGGCAAGCCGCAGGGTGGCGACGAACCGCCCGCCAATCTTGCCAGCTACCGCTACATGATCGGCATGGAACGCGTCGATTCGCCAAAAAACAAGCTGGCCGAGTACGACAGCTTCAACGCCGCGGTGAAGGTCGTCCGCGACAACCTGGCCAAGGGCGTCGGCAAGACCAGCAAGGTCTATGAAATCGTCATGCCGGACCGCAAACTGGCCGTGTTCGGCGTGGCCATGAACGACGGCCCCAACAGCGACGGCGAATGGCTGAAAAAGATCGAGATGCAGGACAACGTCGCCGGCCTGCCGTACGAGGTGTACGTGGTGGGCAACCAGGTGGGCGCCCCGCACGGCCGTTTCCGTATCGCGCTGGCCTTCCCGGACGTGGGGATGGGCCAGTTCATGCGCATTTCGTCGCTGCCGAACGTCATCATCGAGACCATGAGCGCGGTCGCCGGCGCGGACAAGAAATCGACCGCCGACGCCTGGCAGTAATCACGCTGTTCGGGTGCGAATCAGGGGCGCGGCTTCGGCCGCGCCCTTTTTTATTGCGTGAGCTCCGCAGCCCCCGCCACTAAAGAAGCTCCGGCTGCTGCCGTAATGGTATCCACGCAGGGGGTGCGGCAGGTGTCGCACGCCCCGGGAACTGGTGGAGGGACGTGTGGACAACGAAGCATTGAAAGGCGTGAAGGTGATGGTCATCGACGACAGCAACACCATTCGTCGCAGCGCGGAAATCTTCCTGAATCAGGCGGGCTGCGAGGTCATCCTGGCGCAGGATGGCTTCGATGCGCTGTCGAAAATCACCGACCACGACCCGGATGTGGTGTTTGTCGACATCATGATGCCGCGTCTCGACGGCTACCAGACCTGTTCGCTGATCAAGCGCAATGCCAAATATCGCACCACGCCGGTGATCATGCTGTCGTCCAAGGATGGCCTGTTCGACCGTGCACGCGGCCGCATGGTGGGGTCGGACGAATATCTGACCAAGCCGTTTACCAAAGATACGCTGCTGACGGCGGTGCGCGAGCACGCCTGTTCCAGGGCATGACTGTTTTTCAAGGAGTGTAGATTATGGCGATCAGCCGAATTCTGGTTGTGGATGATTCCCCCACCGAACGTTTTTTCCTGTCCGAACTGCTGGTCAAGAACGGTTATCTGGTCAGCATGGCCGAAAGCGGCGAAGAAGCTGTCGCACAGGCCAAGCAGACCCTGCCCGACCTGATCGTGATGGACGTCGTGATGCCGGGCATGAACGGCTATCAGGCGACCCGCATGATCACCAAGGAAGAGGCGACCAAGCATATCCCGGTCATCATGTGCACCACCAAGGGCCAGGAAACCGACAAGGTCTGGGGCATGCGCCAGGGCGCCAAGGCCTATCTGGTGAAGCCGATCAAGCCGGATGACCTGCTGTCGCAAATCAAGGCGCTGGGCTGAGCGGACCGAAATGGCCAAGAAATTCAACCTGCGCGAATTCCAGACCACGCTTTCGCAGCAATTGCAGGCTGCGGCCAGCCGCGACAACAGCGGTTCCCGTCTGGGATTTCAGGTCGGGAACGATAACTGGCTGGTGAGCCTGTCGGACACCGAGGAGGTGATCCCGGTGCCGACCCTCGTCAGGGTGCCCGGCGCATGCCGCTGGTTTCGCGGCGTCACCAATATTCGCGGCAATCTGTACGCGGTGAGCGATTTTTCCGATTTCATGGGCCAGGGCGTGACGCCCGACCATGCGGATTGCCGGCTGCTGATTCCGCACCACGATTTCGGCATGAATGCGGCACTGCTGGTGCGCTGCACATTGGGGCTGAAGAACATCAGCCGCTTCCAGCCGCGCGGCGATCGGGTGGCGCAGCATCCTTGGGCGGCCCGTCATTACTCGGACGAGGCGGGCGCCGACTGGTGCGACATGGATTTCTCGAAACTGCTCGGCGATGCCGAGTTTCTCAAGGTCGAAGCACAGTTCGGCACAGAAGGATATTGAAAACCGGCGCACGCGTGCGTCGACGAGTGGAGGATTGAAGGAGCATGAACATGGCGATAACGATGGGTGGTCTCAAGGGACTGGCTGGTCGCATGACCGAAAAGGTCACGGGCAAAAAGGGCGGCGAACATACCGCCATGATCATGGAGAGCGTGCGCAAGCTGGCCGACACCGAGCCCGGCAAGGCCCCGCTGATCGGACATCTGCCGGTAGAAAAGCAATACCTGTATGCCGGCGGCGCCCTCATCGTCTCGCTGCTGCTGGCAGCGGGCTTCACCGTCCACAGCCTGATCCAGCTCGACAACCGGACCGACTACGAAGGCCGCGCAGGCGACCTGAAAGTGCTGTCGCAACGGCTGCCGCTGACCGCGCAGCAGTCCGTGCTCGGCAACGCCGCAGCCTTCAAGCGTCTGGCCGAGGGCAAGGCGGCGTTCGAAACCACGCTGACCGGCCTGATCGACGGCGACGGCGACGTGCCCGCATCGAGCGGCGCCGCGCGCGAGACCCTGGACAAGATCAGCGCGAAGTGGAAAGGCTTCGCGCCCCAGGTGGTGCAGATCCTGTCGCAGCAGAAAAATCTGGTCGAGCTGAACGAAAACGTGCGGCGGATTAATGCCCTGTCCATCGACCTGCAGGAAGTGGCCGAACAGCTCGCCAGCCAGCTGGTCGATGCGGGCGCAAGCGTGCGCGAAGTGTCGCGGGCGAACCACCTGGTCATGCTGAGCCAGCGCATGCCGAAAAACGCCAACCTGCTGCTGTCGTCCGATCTGATCGACCCCGAGGTGGTGCTGCAGCTGGAAAAGGACACGACCTCCTTCCGCGACACGGTGCAATCGCTGATGGGCGGTGCGGCCAGCCGCAACGAGGACAGCCTGCTGACCCTGGAAGACCTGGGTGCCAACATGGGCGATATGGTGGAAGCGGTGGGTGAGGTGCTGGCCAATACGCAACCCCTGTTGCAGTCGAAGGTCGCGGCGAACAACCTGTTCGTCGGCAGCGACTCCCTGCTCGACGACACCAACCAGCTGTCGCAAAATTACCAGGCCGTCGGCGGTACCGGCTACCTGCTGGCCGCGCTGTTTGGCGTACTGGCGCTGGTTTCGCTGGTGCTGCTGGGGCTGGTCAACATCAACGAGACCAAGCAGCGCGCACGCAAGAGCGAAGAGGAAAACAGCCGCAACCAGGAAGCGATTCTGCGCCTGATGGACGAACTGGGCGAACTGGCCGAAGGCAACCTCACCATCAACGCCAGCGTGACCGAGGATATCACCGGTGCGGTGGCCGACTCGATCAACTACACGGTGGAGGAATTGCGTACCCTGGTGCGCGGGATCAACAACGCGACCCAGCAGATGGACGATGCGGCGAACCAGGCGGGCCAGGTGTCCGACGCGCTGCAACAGGCCGCACGTCGTCAGACTGAGGAAATCGAGGAAACCTCGTCCGCGGTGGTGAGCCTGGCGCAATCGGTGCAAACCGTGTCGAGCAACGCGGCGGAATCCGCCCGCGTGGCCGAGCAATCGCTGGCGGCTGCCGAAAAGGGCCAGCAGGCGGTGGCGAACGCCATTTCCAGCATGAACGGCCTGCGCGAGCAGATCCAGGAAACCTCGAAACGAATCAAGCGCCTTGGCGAATCCTCCCAGGAGATTGGCGAGATCGTCGAACTGATTTCCGACATTACCGAACAGACCAACGTGCTGGCGCTCAACGCCGCCATTCAGGCCGCATCCGCGGGCGAAGCCGGCCGCGGTTTCTCGGTGGTTGCGGAAGAAGTGCAGCGGCTGGCGGAACGTTCGGCCGATGCGACCAAGCAGATCGCGGCGATCGTGAAGACCATTCAGTCTGACACCCACGATACGGTGGCGGCGATGGAAGTCTCGACCCAGGGCGTGGTCGAGGGTGCCAAGCTGTCCGATGCCGCAGGCCAGACGCTGGCCGAGATCGGTAGCGTGTCGAAAACGCTGGCCGGCCTGATTGCCGACATTTCCTCCGCCACGCAGAGCCAGGCGGAATCGACCGCCAAGGTGGCGGAAACCATGCAGGACATCAAGGCGATTTCGGCGCAGACCAGTACGGGTACGCAGCAGACGGCAGAATCGATTGGCGGCATGAAACAGCTGGCGCAGGATCTGAAGAATTCGGTGTCGGGATTCAAGCTTTCCTGACCGGCCTACCGGACAGGTAGCCGATCTCGGCCTCTGCAATCAACTTCGGGAACAACACAGAATGAGCGCCTTACTCGATTACGACACCGGTCCGCTGAACTGGGTACGCGGCTACATCGACGCCGCCCTGCAGGCTGCCCTCGGGCGCATTCAGGCCTACAGCGCGGATGCCGAGCTGACCAATGCACTGCGCCTGGCGCATGACGACGCACACCAGGCCACCGGCGCGCTGCGCATGGTGGGGCTGGAAGGCGCAGCCACGCTGTCGGCCACGCTTGAGTCCGTGCTGGACGACATCAACGACCATCGCATCGCTGCGGGCGACGACGTCCTGCGCGCGCTGCGCAACGCGATGGAAGGCTTGCAACGCTGGGTCAAGGACTTGGCGGATGGCCGCGGCAGCGGCGAGCTGGCGCTCTTTCCCCTCTACAAGCGCCTGCGCGAACTGCAGGGTGCCGAGCGCATATTCGAAGGCGAACTGTTCTTCCCCGACCTGCGCTCGCGGGCACAAGGCAAGCCCGGCGGCGAAGGCATGGCGCAGGATGCGCTGGCCGCCGAGGTCAAGGCTGCGCGCGGCCAGTTCCAGCGCGGCCTCCTGGCTTTCCTGCGCAACGCCAATGCGGATCAGGGGCTGCAGCGCATGCGCGATGCCCTGGCAGCGATCGAGCGCATCGCGCCGTCGCACGCTTCGCAAACCTTCTGGTGGGCCTGCGTCGGTTTTGTCGACAGCCTGATTGCGCGCGGCGTCGAAGCCGATTTCCATGTCAAGCAACTGCTCGCCCGGGTCGACCTGCAGATGCGTCGCCTGATCGAAGGCTCGCCGCAGGTGGCCGAACGCCTGCTGCGCGACGCCCTGTTCTTCGTCGCGAAAAGCCAGCCCCAGGACGGCCGCGCGGCGGAAGTGCGCTCGACCTTCGGCCTTGACCGCTACCTGCCGGGACGCGGCATGCTCGACCCCGAGGCACTGGCGCGCATGCGTCCGGTGCTGGATGCGTTGCAGACCAGCCTGAAAGGCGCGCACGACAGCTGGCATGCCTATGTCGAGGGCGATGCCGCACAGCTGGAACAGTTCCAGACCCACCTGGGGCGGATGCAGCCTCAGGCCCATGCGCTCGATGGCAGCGGACTGGGCAGTCTGCTGGAAGAACTGGGCGGCGCGGCCAGCGCCGCCGCAGGGCGGGAAGGCGATGCGCGCGAACAGATGAATCTGGAAATCGCAGCCACGCTGCTGTCGATGCAGAATGCGGTCGCCCGCGAGGACGTGCTGCACGCCGATTATGCCGTGCGTGCCGGGGCGCAGCAGGCCCGTTTGCGCGCGCTGATCGAAGGCCGCGAAATGCCGGCCAGTGCCGAGGAATCGGCCAACCAGCGTGAAGCGGAACGCGACATGCTGTTGCACATGGCGCAGGAAGTCGGACAGAATCTGCGACAGATGGAAGAGGCGCTGGACGCCTTCTTCCGTGACGCCAACGAGCGCGAGGCCATGGCCAATGTGCCGGCGCTGGCGCAGCAGGCGCAAGGCGCGCTGACCATGCTGGAGCTGCCCGAGGCGGCGACCCTGCTGGCGGCGGCGACGGCCCTTGCGCAACCCTATGCCAGCGAAGGCTACCCCGACGAGGCGACGCAGCAGCGGCTGGCCGACGCATTCTCCAGCCTCGGCCTGTATATCGAGGCGTTCTGCGCCGGACGCAGCGATGCTGTCAGCGTGCTGCGCCCCGCGATGATCGAACTCGGACTGGCTGAGGAAGAGACGGGTTTCGACGACACCATCGAAGCCGGCCTGCCGGCCCGCAAGGCCGCTGTGCGGGCCGACTATCTGGCATGGTGCGACGAGCCCGACGGGGCAGCAAAAAAAAAATTCCTTGATGTTCTGAATGAGCTGGGCCGTGATGCCGAGCTGATCGCCGATGCCCGGCTGCAGCAGCAGGTGCGTGCTGCGCTTGAAGCGAGCCAGCTCGCAAGCGAGGCGCCGTGGGCGCTCGATGCGGACATTGCAGCCCTGACAGGCCTGGCGCTGCCGGTGCGCCCCGCAGTCGACCTGGCCCCCAACGTCGTGGTCGAGTCCGAATTGCCCGTTGCCGAGCCGGTGATCGTCGAGTTCGATAGGGCGGATGCGCTGCCGGACGCTGCCGCGATCGAGGCCAGCGACACCCTGGACATCATCGCGCCGCCGGCGCCGCTTGAGGCGCCACCGCCCGCAGCCGTCGCGGCCATGCCCGCCGCCGAACGGCTTGACCGCGTGCAGGCAGGCGAATTCACCTTGCAGGCCACGGTCCCCGCGGAGTCCGAAGCGGAACTGCTGGAAATTTTCCTCGAGGAAGCCAACGAAGTGCTGGCAGCCATGGGCGAAGCCAGCATGGCCTGCCAGAACAATCCGGACGACCGCGATTCCCTGACCATCATCCGCCGCGGCTTTCATACGCTGAAGGGCAGCGGCCGCATGGTCGGCCTGAACGAACTGGGCGAAGCCGCCTGGCGCCACGAATTGTTGATGAACGGCTGGCTGGCCGAACAGAAATCGGCCAGCGTCGACCTGCTGCGCCTGGTAGGCCAGGCCCGCGAGGTTTTCCAGGACTGGATCGATGCCTTGCGCGACAACCAGGTCCGGACCTTGCCGCTGGCCGCGCTGCTGAATGCTATCGACAGCGTGGCACAGGGGCGCCCGCTGGACGATGCGGCCGCGGTCGGGGCGGCTCTGCCGGCACTGGACGTGCCGGCAGAGCCTGAATGCGTGCCGCCCGTTGAAGCGGCGGCCGACAGTCCGGCCGCATCCGTGCAGGCGCCGGCGGTGGAAACCGCTGCCGCTGAAGCCGCCAGCGAGATCGAAATCAGCTTCGAGGCCACGCCTGAAACCGACGCTGAACCCGAATCCCTGATGGAGGCGGCGGACGCGCAGGACGCCGCCTTCGCCCTGCCCGCGGTGGGTGCGTTGATCGAATACGCGGTCGCACCGCCTGTCGTCGATGAGTATGAGGTCGAGCCCGCTGAAGTCGAGGCGGACGAAATCTGCATCGGCACGGTATGTCTGTCGCCCGGGCTGTACGACATTTTCATGACCGAGGTGCACCAGCGTCTTGCCGTATTGCAGGAAGAAGTCGAGCGCCACGCCGAAGCCGCACACAGCACGGTCAGCGAGCATGCGCGTCGTGCCGTCCACACGCTGGCGGGCATTGCGGGCACGGCCGGCATCGCGACGCTGTCCGAACTGTCGCATGCGCTGGAACAATACTGGAACCGGTTCGTGCATGTGGCCTTGCCGCCCGCGCACCTGCCGCTGGTTCAGGATACGGTCGTCCGCCTGCACGACATGGTGACAACCATGGAAAACGGACACCTGCCCGAAGCGGCCAGCGACCTGATCGCGACGCTGGGCGAACTGGAAGACGAACAGATCGTTCCCGAAGACGAAATGCCGCCCGTATCGCCGCTGGCCACCGAGCATGCGCCCGCCGAGGCGCAGCAGGCGGCGCCTGCCGCCGCCCTCCCGGACATCAGCGCGCTGATGCCCGACATCAAGCTGGCGGGTCCGGCGCCGGTGTTCGAGCGCAGGGAAGTGGCCGACGAGATCGACCAGCAGCTGCTGCCGATTTTTCTCGAGGAAGCCGACACGCTGGTACCCGATACCAGCGCACAGTTGCGCGCCTGGAGCGCCGCCCCAGGCGAGACGGCCGCACGCGACGCGTTGCGCCGCAATCTGCATACCATCAAGGGCAGCGCGCGCATGGTCGGCGCGATGCGCCTGGGCGAACTCACCCACGTGATGGAATCACGCGTGATCGCGGTGATCGACGGCCATCTGCTCGCCAACCGCGACGTGTTCGATACGCTGGAAACGCAGCTCGACCGTGTGGCGGAAATCGTTGACCGCCTGAAGCGGGGCGACCTCACGCCGCTGAGCGAGGAAGCACCCGCTGCGCCGCTGGAAGCGCCGATCGAACCCGTGCTGAGCGCGGGCGAGATTGCGGCGGCCGTGCCCATGCACACCGCAGTCGTCGAGGCGCCTTCTCAGACCGCCACGCGGGACGCCAATGCGCTGACCCTGCGGGTGCGCGCCGACTGGGTCGACCGCATGGTCAACCAGGCCGGCGAAGTGGCGATCGCGCGCTCGCGGATCGAGAGCGAAGTGTTCGCCTTCAAGCGTCACGTCGCCGAGCTGTCGGAAGCGCTGACGCGCCTGCGCGGCCACATTCGCGAGGTCGAGATCCAGGCCGAGTCGCAGATGCAGGCCACCTTCCTCAGCCAGGGCAGCGCCGAAAAATTCGACCCGCTGGAATTCGACCGCTTCACCCGTTTCCAGGAAGTCACCCGTTTCCTGGCCGAAAGCGTGAACGACATTTCCACCGTGCAGCACATCCTCCTGGCGCGTCTCGGCGAAGCCGACGCCGCGCTGATCCAGCAGACGCGCCTGAACCGCGAACTGCAGCAGGATCTGCTGCGGGTGCGCATGGTGCCGCTGTACTCGGTGGCCGAGCGTCTGTACCGCACCGTGCGGCAGACCGCTCGCGACGTCGACAAGCGCGCCCAGCTCGACATCCAGGGCGGCGAACTCGAAATCGACCGCTCGGTGCTGGAAAAAGTCACCGCGCCGCTCGAACACCTGCTGCGCAACGCACTGGCGCACGGCATCGAGTCGCCCGAGGTGCGCCGCGAGGCCGGCAAGCCGGAGTTCGGCGAAATCGTGCTGTCCGCACGCCAGTCCGGCAACGAAATGATGCTGACCGTGAAAGACGACGGCGGGGGCCTCGACTACGCTCGCATCCGCGCAAAAGCCGAAGCCCAGGGCCTGCTGCTGCCGGGGGTCGAGCCCACCGAAACCCTGCTGGCGCAGATGATCTTTGCAGCCGGCTTCTCCACCGCCGAGACCGTCAGCCAGGTTGCCGGCCGCGGCGTCGGCATGGATGTGGTGAAGAGCGAAATTTCCGCGCTGGGCGGTCGCATCGACATTGTCTCGACGCCGGGTTCCGGCACCAGCTTCCACATCTATCTGCCGTTGACGCTGGCAATGACCCAGGCGGTGATGATTCACGCCGCCCGCCACGACTATGCGCTGCCGACGCCGCTGGTACAGCAGGTGCTGGAACTGAAGCCGGATGCCCTGGCGCAGGCCATGTCCGCCGGCGAGGTGGAATGGCGCGGTTCGCGTTATCCCTTCTTCTACCTGCCGCATTTGCTGGGCGATACCGAGGCGGTGCACGAGGTGCAGCGCTACAACCCGGTGGTTCTGCTGCAAAGCGGTGCCAGCCAGGCGGCCGTGCTGGTCGACGTGATCGAGGGCACGCGCGAAATCGTGGTCAAGAACATCGGCCCGCAAATCGCGCGCATCACGGGTGTGGCGGGTGCCACGGTGCGCGGCGATGGACGCGTGATCCTGATTCTCAACCCGGTGCCGCTGGCGCTGCGCTGGGCCAGCCTGCCGCGTACCGCTGTGGAACGCACGGCGCCGGCCCAGGCAGCAGAAGTCAGTGCCGCCCTGCAGGCGCCGCTGGTGCTGGTGGTCGACGATTCGCTCACCGTGCGCAAGATCACCACCCGTCTGCTCGCCCGCGAAGGCTTCCGTGTCGACAGCGCAAAAGATGGCGTCGACGCGCTGGAAAAAATGCACGATCTGATCCCCGACGTGGTGCTGCTCGACGTCGAAATGCCGCGCATGGACGGCTTCGAGCTGGCCCGCGTGATGCGCAGCGACACCCGCCTGAAATCGGTGCCGATCATCATGATCACCTCGCGCACGGCGGACAAGCACCGCAACCACGCGATGGAGATCGGCGTCAATGTGTACCTGGGCAAGCCGTATCAGGAACAGCAGCTGCTCGATGCCATTGCCGAGCAACTGGGCAAGGAAGCCGTCGTGCCGGCCTAAGCGGCGAAGAGGCAAAAAAACGGGCGCAGCTGCGCCCGCTTTTTGCCTAGAGTTTCAGGCTGGCGAGATCGCCGCCGGCCAGCGCGTGGAGTTGCGCGTCACCGTGTTCGGGGTCGCGATGGTAGGCAGTGATCAGCTTCCGTGCCGCATTCAGCCAGTGTGTTTCGGCTGCCGCCACGGTGCGCGCCAGCCCGGCCGTATCGCGGCCGTCGAGCCAGGCGTCATAGGCCTGCGGCAGCGCCGGGAACAGCGCGCGGCGCAGGCCGGACAGGTTCGCCAGGTAAAAATGCAGCGAGCCGATGGCCTCGCGTTCGAGCAGGGTCGGCAAGGTCACCAGACAGTCGGCCAGGTGGTCGCGCACCGCGCGCGCCAGCAGTTCGGCGTGGCGCGAGCCGAGCTGGCCGAGCATCGCGTTCCAGTCCTCGCCCAGCAGCGATTCGGCGCGCGCCTCGCCAATCTCGTGCAGGATCATCGCCTCGCTCTCGGCCTCCGCCATGCGGTCGAGCCCGCGTTCGATGTCGCGTTCGAAATCGTAGTGGGCGAAGGCGCGTCCCAGCGCAGTGTCCTTCTCCTTCCACTGCCATTCCTCGTACTTGTTCCACAGCAGGCGGCGAACCGCGTCCATGCGCAGGAATATGGCACCGCCGCGCATCGCCGCCGGTGGCGCAATCAGGTCGCGCGCGTATTCGCAGCCGGCCACCAGCACCTGCACGCCCTCGCGCACCTCGGCGCGCTTGAGTTCGGCCAGCACGAAATGCGGCTTGCGAAAATGCCCCAGCCCGCTGCTGTAGACCAGCCCCTGCGGGATCAGCGCGCGGTTGATGTCGTCGGCCTCGAACGGGTCGATGCCGGAATCGGAGAGCGGCAGCGGGGCGAAATCTTCTTCTTCCACCGTGTCCCACAGGCTTTCGCGCGCGTTCAGCCAGTCGCCGAGCTCGTCCTTGGGCAGGCGCGCGCCGTAGGGAATTTCCATTTCCCAGCGGTAGTACTCGCGCATTTCGAGCAGGAAGGTGCACATCGTCATGTCGCGCGCGTGGCGCGCGTCGGCAATGGTGCAGTTCTTCTGCACGGTGTCGATCAGGGCAGACAGTTCCAGCATGTAGCGCACTCCGTAAAACCGCTTTATCTGGAGTGTACAAATAAAAACAGCCCGTACAACCGGGCTGTTTTCAGGGGTATTCCAAGCGGCTTAATGGCGGCGTACCGAACCATAGAAATTCAGGTCGGCGCGAGAACGGCGCGACAGGTCGAAGCGCGCGGCATCGGGGCCGCTGAACTGTCCGGCGAGCTGGTCATAGACTTCGCTCGCCCAGGCCTTGTCGTTGAGCGCGTCGGCAATGCCTTCGGCCCAGCGCAGCTTGTCGGCGGGCGTGCCGAGGTGGGTGCCGCATTCGGCGTACCACTTCTTCAGCGTTTCGGCCGGCAGGGCGAATCCCTTCAGGCGATCGATGAACTGGATGCAGGCATCGCCATTCGGGCAGGCTGCGGCCGCGGCGGCGTAGAGTTCGTCGGCCTTGGCCGGGTTACCCATGGAGGCGTACAGGCGGCCGAGGTGGGTCAGCGCGAAATGGTCGCTCGCCTTGGCGCGCGCGGCTTCCAGCAGACGCGCCGCCTCGGTTGCATCAGCGGTGGCGGCGTAGCTGGCTTCGGCGAGTTTGGCCAGGTCATAGACGTTGGCGTCGGCATCCGCCGCCAGCGCCGCCTCGCGCGCGGCGAGATAGGCGCGCGCCTTGGAGACGCCGAGCTCGCGGTGCTTCATGTGCGCCGCGGTCACCACCAAGTCCTTGAAGGCGATGAAGTCGGTCGCATTCTCTGCCGCGCGGTCGAGCAGGCGGCCGAGCCAGGCAGTGTCGTCGAGGTTCTTGTCGACCGCCTGCAGAATCGGCTTGTAGCGCGAGAACTGGTAGCCGGTGCCGTCGAGCAGGGTTTCCGCCGACTCGATCAGCTTGGCGGCATAGAACGGGTCTTCCAGCTCCAGCCGTACGCGCTCGGCGAGCGCGAGGAACTGCTTGACGCTGACCGCCTCTTTTTCCAGCTGCTGGAACGCCATGTAGCGCGCGTGATTGGCCTGGCGCTTTTCCAGCTTGGCCTTGACGCGGGCGAGGCGCTCGGCGTCGTCGGCCAGATGCGCTTCCACCGCAGCCACCAGCTTCTGCATTTCGTCGAGACCGGCCACCGCGTCTTCGGCCTTGTCCAGCAGCGCGGTGGCGCCCGACCTGTCGCCGACGCCGGCCAGCCCTTCGGCCAGTTCGATGTATTCGCCGGTGGCGCTGGCAAGGTCGCCGGCTTTTTTCAGCGCCGCCTGCGTGAAGGCGGTATCGCCCGCCTGCCTGGCCGATTCGATCAGCGTCCTGGCCGCGGAAAAATCGGTCGCGCCTTCCAGCGCGCGCTGGTACAACGCGCGTGCCTTGGCCGGGTCGCCCAGCGTCTTGGTTACTTCGGCCGCCAGCGACAGCAGATCGGGCACGCTGGAGAGCTTGTCAGCCGCCTTGTTGAAAATCGCCGCAGCATAGTCCTTGTCCAGCAGGTGCTCGGCCGATGCGGCGGCGAGCTTGCTGTATTCCACCGCGCGCGAGATCTTCGCCTCCGCTTTTTCCAGCACCTTCTTGGCAAACGCGCCGTCGGCGATCACGCGCATCACGTTCTTCGCCAGGTCGATCAGCGGATCGAGGTTGCTGGTCTCCTTCAGCGCCTTTTCGTAAGCACCTACGGCTGCGTCCTTGTCGCCCAGCACCTTGAACTTGGCTTCGGCCAGCGCGACCTGTTCCTCACCCGACATGCAGTAGTCTTCCGCCGTCTGCAGCAACTCTTCAGCGCGGCCCTGCTCGCCGAGTGCATGGTAGACGATCGCGCACGCCGCCAGGTCCTTGGTGAACTGGCAATCGTCCGCCACGCGATCCATCAGCTCCCTGGCGTAGGCGGCGTCGGCCGGCTCCTGCAATGCCTGTAGCGCCAGTGCCGCATAATCGGCGCCGCTGCTGCATTGGGCTTCTTGGGGGGCGAGGGTGTCGCGGGTGGCCATGTTACGTCTCCTGAAAATGCGTCGGCCGATTTTCCGTCAGCGCGGGGCCGGCAGCCAATAAGTAATGTCGATGGCGGCATTAGCAGGCGCGGGCTGCTTTTTCTGCCTATTCTCCGGGAGCGGGCGGGCGGCATGCCTTACCGTAATCGTAATCAGCAATATTAAATATATTAATATAATAATGTATTAAATATGTGCTATAAACCTGTCATATGCAGAGGAGGGAAGAACCATGTTGATGCGCCTGTTGCTTGTCATCCTGCTGACCGGGCTCGGTCTGCCCCAGGCTCTGGCTGCGCCGGACGGCGCAAGACTGTATGGGCGCAACTGTGCTGCCTGCCACGGCGAGACCGGTAACGGCGGCATCGGCGTGCCGCTGGCGCTGCCCTCGTTTCAGGCTGGCATCAGCGACGACTACCTGCGCAAAACCATCCGCCTCGGACGTCCAGGCCGGGTGATGCCGGCGTTTCCCCATCTGGCAACGGCCGAAATCGAAGCCATTGTCCGGCATGTGCGTAGCTGGAACGGAGGCGCCACCCCCACCTACTCCAGACGACCGGTAAAAGGCGACCCGACGCATGGGAAATTCCTGTTCGAACAGTATTGCGCCGCCTGTCACGGTGCCGAGGGCGAAGGGAGCAAAGGAACCGGCGTCACTTTTTCGCGCCCGCGCGATTTGCCGATCATGGCGCCCGCGCTGCACAACCCGGGATTTCTCGCTGCCGCATCGGACGCCATGATCAAGGCCACGCTGATGAATGGGCGCGACGGCACGCCAATGATTTCCTTTCTCAAGCAG
>DAHWJK010000289.1:0-9180 GCA_027344185.1 Thiobacillus sp. | reverse complement strand
CAAGGCCGGCACGCCGACCATGGGCGGGGCGCTGATCCTGGTGTCGGTCGCGGTCACCACGCTGTTGTGGGCGGACCTGTCGAACGCGTACGTTTGGGTGGCGCTGCTCACCCTGGTCGGCTTCGGCCTGATCGGCTGGGTCGACGACTGGCGCAAGGTGGTCGAGAAGAACTCGCGCGGCCTGCCTTCGCGCTGGAAATATTTCTGGCAGTCGGTGATCGGACTCGCGGTCGCGGTCTATCTGTGGAACACCGCCACGCTGCCGCAGCATACCGAACTCATCATTCCCTTCTTCAAACACGGCACACTGGTCCTGTCCGCCGCCGCCTTCATCGCGCTTACCTATTTCGTCATCGTCGGCTCCAGCAACGCGGTCAACCTGACCGACGGCCTCGACGGCCTGGCGATTCTGCCGACGGTGATGGTGGCGTCCGCCCTGGCGATCTTCGCCTACGTTGCCGGCAATGCGGTGTTTTCCACCTACCTCGGCGTGCCCTTCGTGCCGGGGGCCGGCGAACTGGCGATCTTCTGCGCCGCAATGGCGGGCGCGGGGCTGGCCTTCCTCTGGTTCAACGCCTACCCCGCCGAGGTCTTCATGGGCGACGTCGGCGCACTGGCGCTGGGCGCCGCGCTCGGCGTGATCGCCGTCATCGTGCGGCAGGAAATCGTGCTCTTCATCATGTGCGGCGTGTTCGTGGTCGAGACCCTGTCGGTGATGGTGCAGGTCGCCTCGTTCAAGCTCACCGGCAAGCGCGTGTTCCGCATGGCGCCGATCCACCACCACTACGAGCTCAAGGGGTGGAAGGAGAACCAGGTGGTGGTGCGTTTCTGGATCATCAGCATGATGCTGGTGCTCATTGGCCTCGCGAGTCTGAAACTGAGATGAACGCAACCAGGATGAAACGCATAACGGGAAGGTTCGGGGGAGACTCATGTGCCGGCATCGCCGGCACGTTATGGCGACACCAGAACCTGCCCGTGCGTTTCTGGATCATCGGCATGATGCTGGTGCTCATTGGCCTCGCGAGCCTGAAACTGAGATGAGCACGCACAGCCTCGACCTCTCCGGCAAGCAGGTCCTGGTGATCGGCCTGGGCGACACCGGCCTGTCGTGCGCGCGCTGGCTGACGGCGCAGGGCGCGCAAGTGAGCGTGGCCGACAGCCGCGATGCGCCGCCGAATGCTCAGCCGCTGGCCGAGCTGCTGCCGCAGGTGCCGCTGTTCACCGGGCCGTTCGACGGCGCGCGTCTGCAGTCGGCAGACATGCTGGTGGTGAGCCCCGGCGTGCCGCTGGCCGACCCGGCAATCGCGCGTGCCATTGCCGCCGGGGTCGAGGCCGTGGGCGACGTCGAGCTGTTCGCGCGCGCCATCCGCGCGCGCAATGCGCGCCGCGCCGGGTCAATTGATGCCGGTGGCCCGATGCGGGTGATCGCGATCACCGGCAGCAATGGCAAGAGCACCGTCACCGCGATGTGCGGCGACATGTGCCGCATGGCCGGCCTGACCACCTGCGTGGCCGGCAATATCGGCCTCCCGGTGCTGGATGCGCTGCTCGACGTCGAACTGGGATTCGCGCCCGCGCCGCAGGTCTGGGTGCTAGAGCTGTCGTCGTTCCAGCTCGAGACCACGTCGAGCCTCGATGCCGATGCCGCCACCGTGCTCAACCTGTCGGAGGACCACATGGACCGTTACCCCGACATGGCGGCCTATGCGGCGGCCAAGGCGCGGCTTTTCAGCGGCGACGGCGTTCAGGTGGTCAATCGCGACGATCCGCTCAGTCTGGCGATGGCCCGGCCGGGCCGGCGCGTGGTGAGCTTCGGGCTCGACCGCTGCCCGGCGGACGAGAATTTCGGCCTGTGCGAAGACGAACTGTGTGTTGGCGGCGACATGCTGATGCCGCTGTCGGCATTGCCGGTGCCCGGCCTCCACAACGCCGCCAATGCGCTGGCGGCACTGGCGCTGACGCGCGCACTGGGCCTGCCGATGGAGCCGCTGCTGCGCGGGCTGCTGTATTTCAAAGGCTTGCCGCATCGGGTGGAAAAAGTCGCCGAGATCGACGGCGTGACGTATTACGACGATTCCAAAGGCACCAATGTCGGCGCCACCGAAGCCGCGCTCTACGGCATGGGCAGCCGCCGTGCCGTGGTGATTCTCGGCGGCGACGGCAAGGGCCAGGATTTTGGCCCGCTGAAAGCGGCGGTCGAGGCCAATGCCCGCGCCGTACTGCTGATCGGGCGCGACGCGCCGCTGATCGAAGCGGCCATCGCCGGCAGCGGCGTCGAGACCCACCGCGCCGCCAGCCTGCCCGATGCCGTCGCGCAGGCGCAGCGCCTCGCGCAGCCGGGCGACGCGGTGCTGCTGTCGCCCGCCTGCGCCAGCTTCGACATGTTCCGCAACTATGTGCATCGCGCCGAGGTGTTTGTCGAGGCGGTGAACCGGCTGGCGGCAGAGAGGGCGGCGCAGCCCTCACCCCAACCCTCTCCCCTCACGGGAGAGGGAGCGAACGCTGAGCCCAAGGCGAGTTAACGATGCTGTATACCGCACGCGCCCCCAAACCCAGCGGCGAGCTCGATTTCAGCCTGCTGTGGCTGACGCTCGGCCTGCTGGCGATCGGCCTGGTGATGGTGTACTCGGCCTCGATCGCGATTGCCGAGGCCGCCCGCTATACCGGTTACAACGGCGAATACTATCTGCTGCGACAGGGCATCTTCACCACCATCGGCATCAGCGTCGGCATCGCCGCGTTCCAGGTGCCGATGAAGGTGTGGCAACAGGCCGCCCCATATCTTTTCCTGGTGGGGCTGCTGTTGCTGGTTGTGGTGCTGATCCCCGGCATCGGCCGCGAAGTCAACGGCAGCCGGCGCTGGATTCCGCTGGGTTTTGCCAACTTGCAGCCGTCCGAGCTGATGAAATTTCTCGCCGTGCTGTATGCCGCCGACTACACCACGCGCAAGGCGGCCTTCATGCACGATTTCAAGAAGGGCTTTCTGCCGATGGCCGCGGTGATGATGCTGACCGGCGTGCTGCTGCTGAGCGAACCGGATTTCGGCGCCTTCGTCGTCATCGTCGCGATCGGCATGGGCATCCTGTTCGTCGGCGGGCTCAACTGGAAGGTGTTCGCCGCGCTGGTGGGAGTGCTGCTGGCCGGCTTTGCGCTGCTGATCCTCACCTCGGAATACCGCATGCAGCGCATGCTCGGCTTCATGGATCCGTTCGCCGATCCCTACGGCAAGGGCTACCAGCTTTCCCACGCGCTGATCGCCTTCGGCCGCGGCGAGTGGTTCGGACAGGGGCTGGGCGGCAGCGTCGAAAAACTCTTCTACCTGCCCGAGGCGCACACCGATTTCCTGCTCGCCGTGATCGCCGAGGAGTTCGGCTTTGTCGGTGTTGCGGTCGTGATCGGCCTGTTCGCCTGGCTGATCGTCAAGGCCTTCCTGATCGGCCACCGTGCGGCGCAGCTGGAACGCAACTATTGCGCGCTGGTGGCGCAGGGCATCGGCATCTGGCTCGGCGTGCAGGCGCTGATCAACATGGGGGTGAACGGCGGCCTGCTGCCGACCAAGGGCCTGACGCTGCCCTTCCTGTCGTTCGGCGGCAGCGGCATCGTCGCCAACTGCCTGGCGATCGCGGTGCTCTTGCGCATCGACTGGGAGCATCGGCAGATGATGCGGGGGAAGACCTTCTGATGGCGGCCGTGAATCGCACCCTGATGGTGATGGCCGGCGGCACCGGCGGTCACGTCTACCCTGCGCTGGCGGTGGCGGATGCCTTGCGCGCGCGCGGCTGGGACGTGTTCTGGCTCGGCACCAAAGCCGGCCTGGAGGCGCGCGTGGTGCCGGCGGCCGGCATCGACATGGTGTGGGTGTCGATGGGCGGCGTGCGCGGCAAGGGCCTGCTGAAAAAACTGCTGCTGCCGGCGACGCTGCTGGTCGCGTTCTGGCAGAGCCTCGCCGCCATCCTCGCGCGTCGCCCCGACGTGGTGCTGGGCATGGGCGGCTACACCGCGTTTCCCGGCGGCATGATGGCGAGCCTGATGAACCGGCCGCTGGTCATCCACGAGCAGAACTCGGTCGGCGGGCTGACCAACCGGGTGCTCGCCTGTCTGGCCGACCGCGTGCTCACCGCCTTCCCCAAGGTGTTCACCCACGCGCACGACAAGCCTATCCCGTGCCGCACCGTCGACACCGAATGGGTGGGCAATCCAGTACGGAGCGATATTGCGGCGGTGCCAGCGGACGACCGCGCTGCACGGACCGGCCCGCTGCGCCTGCTGGTGGTGGGCGGCAGCCTCGGCGCCACCGCCTTGAATACGCTGGTGCCCCAGGCGCTTGCGCAGCTTCCGGCCGGCAAGCGTCCGCAGGTGCTGCACCAGTCCGGCCGCCAGCATCTCGACAGCCTGCGCGCGAACTACGCGGCTGCCGGCATCGACGCCGAGGTGCGCGACTACATCGAGGACATGGCGGCCGCATATCAATCCTGCGACTTCGCCATCTGCCGGTCCGGCGCGATGACCGTGGCCGAACTCGCCTGTGCCGGCGTGCCCGCGGTGCTGGTGCCCTTCCCGTTCGCGGTGGACGACCACCAGACCGGCAACGCCGAATTCCTCTCCGATGCGGGCGCGGGCTGGCTGATGCAGCAGAAGGACCTGACTGCGGAGAAACTGGCGGCGCTGATCGGGGAACTCGATCGAGGCTCGCTTGCCGTGATGTCGGACAAGGCGCGCGCACTGGCGAAACCGGATGCAACCGAGCGGGTCGCCGACGTGTGCGAGGCGCTGGCTTCGCAGGGGTCAGGGGTCAGGGATCAGGGGTCAGGGAGAGCGGGATGACGACGATTCGTTTTTTATCGGGCGTTTTCGGGCGTGCAGGCGCGGTGCCCAAGCCGTCCCTTCCGGCGGGTGTCCCTGACCCCTCGCACCGGAGGCGCGAACCATGAAGCACGCCGTCAAGCAGATCCATTTTGTCGGCATCGGCGGCGTCGGCATGAGCGGCATTGCCGAGGTGCTGCTGAACCTCGGCTACGCAGTGTCGGGCTCGGACCTCGCCGACAACGCGGTGACGCAGCGGCTGGCGAAGCTGGGCGCGCGCATCCATCGCGGCCACGCGGCGGACAACATCGCCGGCGCCGACGCGGTGGTGACGTCGACCGCGGTTGCGGACGACAACCCCGAAGTGATCGCCGCGCGCGAGAAGAAGATTCCGATCGTGCCGCGCGCACTGATGCTCGCCGAGCTCATGCGGCTGAAGCAGGGCATTGGGGTCGCCGGCACCCACGGCAAGACGACCACGACCAGCCTCGTCGCCAGCATTCTCGGCGAAGCGGGCATGGACCCGACCTACGTCATCGGCGGCAAGCTCACTGCCGCGGGCACCAACGCACGCCTGGGCCAGGGCGACTTTCTGGTCGCCGAGGCCGACGAATCGGACGCCTCCTTCTTGTATCTGACGCCGGTGATCGCGATCGTCACCAACATCGACGCCGATCACATGGACACCTATGGCCACGACTTCGAACGGCTGAAAACCGCGTTCGTCGATTTCTGCCAGCGCCTGCCTTTCTACGGCATGGCGGTGCTGTGCCTCGACGATCCGCACGTGCGCGAAATTCTGCCGCGCATCACCAAGCCGATCACCACCTACGGTTTCGACGAGGCGGCCCAGGTGCGCGCGCTGAACCCGCGTTTCGAGGCCGGGCGCATGCATTTCACGGTGCGGCGCGAGGAGACGGCCGACCTCGACGTGGTGCTGAATCACCCCGGTCTGCACAACGTGCTGAACGCACTGGCCGCGATTGCGGTGGCGACCGAGGTGGGCGCGAGCGACGCCGCGATCGTCAAGGCGCTGGCCGAATTCCACGGCGTCGGACGGCGCTTCCAGCGCTACGGCGAGCAGGTCGCAAAGGACGGCGGCCGCTACTGCCTGGTCGACGACTACGGCCATCACCCGGTGGAAATGGCCGCCACGCTGGCGGCGGCGCGCGGGGCTTTTCCCGGCCGGCGCCTGGTGCTGGTGTTCCAGCCGCATCGCTACACCCGCACGCGCGACTGCTTCGAGGATTTCGTCAAAGTTCTGTCGGAAACCGACGCGCTGGTGCTGACCGAGGTCTATCCCGCCGGCGAAACGCCGATCGTCGCCGCCGACGGCCGTGCGCTGGCGCGCGCAGTGCGGGTGGCGGGCAGGGTCGAGCCGGTGTTCGTGGAAAACGTCGCCGACGTGCCGGCCACGGTGCGCGATCTGGCGCAGGCCGGCGACGTGGTGCTGGTCATGGGCGCCGGCAGCATCGGTCAGGTCGCACCGGCATTGGGAGACGCGCATGCGGCATAACTATCGCATGAGCGAGATCGACACGACGGGCGGCGCCGCCCTAAAGGACTCTGATCCGCTACATGTTGAAGCGCGTGGGGAATCGTATGCACCGGTGCTGCGCGGCCGTTTCCTCTACAACGAGCCGATGAAAAAACACGTTTCCTGGCGTGCCGGCGGCGCCGCCCAGCGCGTCTACGTCCCGGCCGATCTGGAAGACCTGATCTGGCTGGTGCGCTCGGTGCCGGCGCACGAGGACGTTCACATGATCGGGCTCGGCAGCAACCTGCTGGTGCGCGACGGCGGCGTGGCCGGCGTGGTGATCCTGCTGCACGGGGTGCTGAAGAAACTCGCACTCGAAAGCCGTACGCACGGCATGCCGCCGGCGCCCGAGGACATCGACAGCGCGCTGGTGTATGCCCAGGCCGGCGTCGCCTCGCCCAAGCTGGCGCGCTTTGCCGCCAACCACGATCTGGTCGGCGGCGAATTCTGGGCCGGCATCCCCGGCACGGTGGGTGGCGCGATCGCGATGAACGCCGGCTGCTACGGCAGCGAAACCTGGGACCGGCTGGTGCAGGTGCAGACGCTTGACCGCGACGGCCAGCTGAACGAACGCCTGCCGCACGAATACGTGATCGGCTACCGGCATGTGGCGCTCAGGCAGCCGAGCCAGGAGTGGTTCATCGGCGGCTGGTTCCGTCTGGAAAAAGGCGATGGCATGGCCTCGCGCGAGACGATCAAGGCGCTGCTGCAGAAACGCATCGACACCCAACCGCTGGGTCAGCCCAACGCCGGCTCGGTGTTCCGCAACCCGCCCGGCGACCATGCCGCGCGGCTTATCGAGGCCTGCGGACTCAAGGGCTTTCGCATCGGCGGCGCGCAGGTGTCGGAAAAGCATGCCAATTTCATCGTCAACATCGGCCAGGCCACGGCGACCGATATCGAACGCCTGATCGAGCATGTGGAAGAACACGTGGAGACCCGTACCAACGTGCGGCTGATCCGCGAAGTGCGCATTATTGGAGAGCGGCAGTGAACAAGTTTGGAAAAGTTGCGGTGATGCTGGGGGGCACCTCGGCCGAGCGCCCGGTGTCGCTCAACAGCGGCAATGCGGTACTGGCGGCGCTCACGCGGCAGGGCGTCGATGCGCATGCCTTCGATCCGGCCAACCGCAATCTCGGCGATCTCATCAGCGGCGAGTTCGATCGTGTGTTCATCGCGCTGCACGGCCGCTATGGCGAGGACGGCTGCATGCAGGGCGCGCTCGAACTGCTGAACCTGCCCTACACCGGCAGCGGCGTCATGGCCTCGGCGATCGGCATGGACAAGTGGCGCACCAAGCTGCTGTGGCGCGCCGCCGGGCTGCCGACTGCCGACTGGGACATCCTGGTTGCGGACAGCGATTTCGCCGCGATCGAAAAACGGCTTGGACTGCCGATTTTCGTCAAGCCGGCGCGCGAAGGCTCCAGCATCGGCATGAGCAAGGTCACTCAGCCGGGCACGTTGAAAGCGGCGTTCGATGTCGCGGTTGAGCACGATGCGCTGGTGCTGGCGGAAAAATTCATCGACGGCGCCGAGTTCACCGTCGGCATTCTCGGCAATCGCGCGCTGCCGCTGATTCGGCTGCAGCCCGCCAAGGAAAAGGCCTTCTACGACTTCGAGGCGAAGTACCTGCGCGACGACACCCAATACCACTGCCCGGCGGGCCTTGCGGACGCGCAGGAAATGGCGCTGCGCCAGTTGGCGCTCGATGCCTTCCGTCTGGTCGAAGGCCGTGGCTGGGGCCGGGTCGACCTGATGCTGGACAGCCTCGGCAATCCCTACCTGCTGGAAGTGAACACCTCGCCGGGCATGACCGACCATAGCCTGGTGCCGATGGCCGCGCGCGTCGCCGGCCTGAGTTTCGATCAATTGTGCATCGCCATTCTGGAGCAGACCCTGTGACGGTGAGCGCCCACGAAGTCGCTGCCCACCCGCTGAGCCAGGTCGCCCGTGTGCTGACCTGGGGATCGCTCGCGCTGCTGGCCTACGGCATCTCGAGCTGGGTGATGGCGCAGCCGTGGTTCGCGCTGCGCGCGATCGAGGTGGAAACGCCGATGGCGCACGTCACCGAGGCGCAGATCCGGCTGGTGGCCGAGCGCCAGGTGCGCGGCACCTTCTTCACGGTCGATCTCGAGCGCGTGCGCAGCAGTCTGGAAAAGCTGCCCTGGGTGCGCGAGGCGCGGGTCGAACGCCGCTGGCCCGACACGCTGGTGGTGTCGCTGACCGAACATGTGCCGCTGGCGCGCTGGAACAGCGATGCGCTGGTGAGCGAGGCGGGCACGGTGTTCGTCGCCGCGGTGGCAGATCGCCTGCCGCGCCTGTCCGGACCCGAGGACAGTGCGGATGAAATGGTGGCCGCCTATCGGCGTCACCAGCAAGCGCTCGCGCCGCTGGGCATGGCGATCGAGGAGCTGCGGCTGTCGCCGCGCCGTGCCTGGCGCATCCGTCTCGACACCGGCATGACGATCGCGCTTGGCCGCGAGCAGACCGACGCCCGCCTGGCACGTTTCGCCGCGCTGTATCCGCGCCTGTTCGGCGCGCAGCAGCGCGAGGATGGGCAGATCGTCGTCGCCATTGCGCCCGTCACGGTCGATCTGCGCTACTCCGATGGTTTCGCCGTGCGCATGCCGGATGGCGTGTCCCCTTTCAAACCGAGCAAAACATGAGTGCCACGCAACATGAGTAAGCCGAGAGATCCCAAGAACCTTGTTGTCGGCCTCGACATCGGCACCTCCAAGATTGTCTGCATCGTTGCGGAAATCAACGACGAAGGCGTACTTGAAGTCATCGGTATGGGAACGAACCCGTCGCGCGGCCTGCGCCGCGGCGTGGTGGTC
>DAHWJK010000286.1:0-8292 GCA_027344185.1 Thiobacillus sp. | reverse complement strand
GCCGTACTGGAGTTGGAGGTGTGGCACGGTGTGGAATGCCCGGGGGCAAAGCCAAGATTTTCCACACCACACGCCAGCAAATCGCCAAAAACAAAGGACGCCGCAGCGTCCTTTGTTCTTGATTCTCTGGCGGAAAGGGTGTCCGCCTAGCATGTGACGCACGATGTTTACGCGCAGCAAAGAACTTGCCGGCAATTCCACGAGTTACATGGCTTCCTTGTTTCAGATTGATCCTTGCTGCCTCCCCAAGTTTCGAGCAAAATTGATGACAATATTGATGACATGCGAACTTGGCGGAGTACATGGCAAAGCAGCAGTTGACGGCCCGGGAAGTCCAGCGGCTGGCCCGGGAGGATGGCCTGCACCGTATTGGCCCGGGGCTCTACCTGCGGGTCCGCGGGCGCTCGGCGATCTGGACCTTTCGCTACACACAGGCCGGCAAGACGCGTGAACCCAGCCTGGGCCCTCTCGAAACCCTGAGCCTTGCCGACGCTCTTGCGAAGGCCGCCGGCCTGCGCGCCAAGGTCAAGCGTGGCGAAGCAATCGATATTCGCCCTGTACCCGTCGCTGCAGGCCAGAGGCTCGCGGATACGTTCCAGGAGGTCGCCGAACATTTCATCGAGGCGATGCGCCCGGGCTGGAAGAACGCCAAGCACGCGGACCAATGGACGAATACCCTGGTCACCTACGCCTACCCCAAGCTCGGCAACCGGCGGGTGAGTGAGATTGACACCAGCGACGTGCTGGAGGTTCTCTCCCCCATCTGGAAGGACAAGCACGAGACTGCCACACGCGTGCGAGGCCGCATGGAGGCCGTGCTTTCGGCTGCGAAAGCGCGCGGGCTGCGCTCCGGCGAGAACCCTGCGCTGTGGCGCGGCAACCTGGATCAGCTGCTGCCGCAGATCTCCAAGCGCCGCCGCGTGGAGCACCACGCTGCCCTGCCCTGGCGGGAGGCTCCAGCTTTCATGGCGGAGTTGCGCGAACGCCAGAGCATGAGCGCCTTCGCCCTTCAGTTCACGATCCTCACAGCCACGCGGACTGGCGAGTGCATCGGCGCGCTGTGGCCGGAGATCAAGCTCGACGAAGGCATCTGGATCGTCCCGGCGGCGCGGATGAAGGCGGTTCGGGAGCACCGCGTTCCGCTCTCGGCGCAGGCCGTTCAACTCCTGCGGGACCTGCCCCGCATGGAGGGCTCCGAGGTCGTCTTCTGGGGCACTCGTAAGCCTCACCTCAGCAACATGGCGATGCTGGAACTCGTGCGCGGCATGCGACCGGGGCTGACCGTGCACGGATTCCGATCCACATTCCGCGACTGGGCTGCGGAGGCGACCAGCTTTCCACCCGATGTCGTGGAGATGGCGCTGGCGCACACGATCCAGAACCAGGTCGAAGCTGCCTACCGTCGTGGCGACCTGCTGGCCAAACGGGCTGAGCTGATGCAGGAATGGGCGGTATATCTGGGCTCGGCCACGCAGTCCTAGCGCCGCCAGCGCTGCCGCAGCAGCCAACGCAGCGGCGCTACGAAGCCTGCCGGCGCCTCCTTGGCGCCGACTCGGAAACCGCGGAGGAAGTCTTGTAGTGCCTGCATGGTGGTGGACCGTTGGATCCTATGGTAGTCCGCGTCCCGCTTCCGGGCATTGCAACCTCCTCGCACGCCGCCGCGCCGTCGGGCGAAGGACCCAGCACCTGTAGGTCCGCATCACCCCCTCTTCCCGTCCATCATCCTATGTCCTCTGGTCGGCCAAAACGGGCGTTGGGCGCCGCCGGCGTAGGCGGCCGCAATGGCACGGGCGGTGGTGGTCGCCGAGATCACCTGCACCTTGGCCGGCCACTCCCCTGCTGGTGATCGGGTGCTGCTGACCGCGGCTGCATGGATGCTGATCGAGGTGATCGGATTCAGGCCACGACGACGACCCCAACACCCGCAAGGCGTACGCGCGTGCTGCGGTGGAGTTCTCGGCCTGGTGCGAGGCCCGCGGCGTGCGCGACGTGCGCCAGGTGCAACCCATCCATGTGGCTGCGTACGTCGAAGGCCTGCAGGTTGCGGCGCCTCGGTGAAACAGCGCCTGGCGGCGCTGCGTATGCTCTTTGATTGGCTGGTGATCGGCCAGGTTCTACCGGTGAACCCGGCGGGCTCCGTGCGCGGGCCGCGGCACTCAGTGAAGAAGGGCAAGACGCCCGTGCTTGCGGCCGACGAGGCGCGGCAGTTGCTCGACGCCATCGACGTGTCCACGCCGATCGGCCTGCGCGACCGCGCGCTGATCGGCTTGATGGTCTACACCTTCTCGCGCGTGGGGGCTGCGATCCAGATGCGCCTCGAGGACGTCTACATCCAGGGGCGCCGCACCTGGGTGCGGCTGCACGAGAAAGGCGGCAAGGAGCACGAGATGCCCTGCCACCACAACCTCGATGCCTGGCTGCATGCGTACATTGAGGGCGCCGGCATCGTGGGTGACAAGAGCGTGCTGTTCCGCTCGGCCCTCGGGCGAACGGCCGAGCTGAGCGAGCGCGCGATGAGCCAGTCGGACGTCTACCGCATGATCCGCAGGCGAGCCGAGCGAGCCGGGATCAAGACCCGGATCGGCTGCCACAGTTTCCGCGCGACCGGGATCACCGAGTACCTGCGCAATGGCGGGCGCCTGGAGATCGCGCAGCAGATGGCCAACCGCGAGTCGGCCCGGACCACCGGGCTCTACGACCGGCGCGGCGACCAGGTCAGCCTGGATGAGGTCGAGCGGATCCCGATCTGAACGGCATGGCGGTGGTCGCTCGCCGGAAGCGTTCAACTTGCATCTCCAGATTCGTCGGCTTCAGCACGGCGGCGGATCGAACTTCATCTGCCCGCTGAAGGGATCAATGGTGGGCGGAACATTGAGATGGACATGCCGCCCGTTGTCGTACGTTCGCCAGCAACTGCCGTTGATGCAGCGGGTGTTGCAGGTCGTCTCGCCCGGAATACGCGCCGGACGGGCCGGCCAGGGACTGCTGGACTCGGAACTGTGCGCCACGCGCGCCCGCTGAGGTACCCGCAGTCACCGCGCCGCAGGGGAGCGCATGTAGGCATCAAGGGCCTTGGTTACGCCTTCGGTCTGCATGCGGCGACTCAGATCCTGGGCTTCGCTGATGGCGCGGCGACTCATTCGGCCAGCAACGATGTTTCGGTTTGAACTGGCTTGGCTATCGCCTTGGGCAGCGGCCAGGTTGAACAGCGCATAAGCCGCGACGTAGTCCTGCGGCACGCCGTGGCCGTTAGCGTACAAGGCACCCAGATTGGTTTGCGCGCTGGCAACGCCCTGGTCGGCGGCCTTGCGGTACCAGGAGGCGGCCTGGGCGTAGTTCTGCGGCACGCCTTGGCCGTTGGCGTAATCGAGGCCCAGGTTGAATTGCGCGTTGGCATAGCCCTGGTCGGCGGCCTTGCGGGTCCAAGAGGCTGCCTGGGCGTAGTCCTGCGGCACACCGTGGCCGGTGAGGTACAGGGCGGCCAGCTTGGCCTGCGCGTCCGCATCGCCCTGGTCGGCGGCCTTGCGGATCCAAGAGGCTGCCTGGGCGTAGTCCTGCGGCACACCGTGGCCGGTGTAGTAGAGGCTACCCAGCTTGGCCTGCGCGTCGGCATCGCCCTGGTCGGCGGCCTTGCGGTACCAGGAGGCGGCCTGGGCGTAGTCTTGCGGCACACCACCCCATGCTCTGGCATAGGCGTTGCCCAGCACGTCCTCGGCGTGAGGGCTTCCCATGGCCGCCTGATTGCGCACTTCGGCCATTACCTTCGGTTTCTTGAGGGTGGCGGTGATGAGACCCAACAACTGATCCGGACGCTCCAGCCCTTCGGCTTTGACGACTTGGCTGTAGAGCCGATCCACCGTTTTCTGCGCTGACGTGCCCGCTTGCGCTGAGCCGTTGGCAAAGACCAGAGTTGGGAACACGAGCAAGGAGCAGGCGACAATGCGGTTCATAAGTATTCAAGATCTGTTGAATAAGCAGGGCTTCTGCAAATCAATTGGACGCCGGACGTGCGCTGCGGGTCATGTATGTATTCCTCGCGATGAACGCAGAGCCAGAATAGGACCAACCAACCCCCTCGACTAGGGGGAAGCCTTCTGCCGCCAACACAAATCCGCGATAGTGTGAAATTTTTCACTCGCATGGCCAACCACGAGTCGGCGCGCACCACAGGGCGCTACGACCGGCGCGGCGACCAGGTCAGCCTGGATGAGGTCGAGCGGATCCTGATTTAAGCGAACAACTTGGGCTGCTTCGCCGGCCTGATGTTGAAGGCCGCTACGCATACGAGGGAACGCTGTGAGGGAGATGATGGTCGACGGCGGGCGCGATGCCACTGATCTTGACGAGGCTCTCCGGCAACTGCTGGCCAAGGCTCAGGAGCTGGCGGCGCAGTCGACGCACCCCGACGCCGCGACCTTCGACCCAGCGCGGTGGCTCGGAGAGTGGATCCGCAAGCCGCAGCCGGCGCTGGGCGGACGCCGGCCCGAGGAGCTGCTGGACACGCCCACCGGGCAGGCCGCCGTCATGCGCCTGCTCGGGGCAATGGAAAGCGGAGCGTTCCTCAGCCCGCGATCGCCGGCCAGGCCTGCGCCCACGGCCGCGCCGACTCGAACGCCGCCGCGGCACGCAGCACGGTGGCGTCCGCCAGATGCCTGCCGACGATCTGCAACCCGACCGGCAGGCCTTCGGCGGTGAAGCCCGCCGGCACGCTGGCCGCGGGATTGCCGGTCAGGTTCATCGGGAACGTGAAGGCGAGCCACTGGAACGGCGCGACCATGCGGCCTTCGATCTTTTCCACGCCCTGGATGTGCAGCGCGAACGGCGGCACCGCCAGCGTGGGGGTCAGCAAGAGATCGTAATTGCGCATGAAGCGCCACATTTTGTTGGCCACGGCCTTGCGTACGACATTCGCGCTGGTGAGTTCCTCCGCTGTCCAAGGCCGATTGATGAAGTCGACGATGTGCGGCGTCATGCGGGAGCTGTGCCGCGCCGTGATCTCGCGCAGGCCCTTCAGGTCGCTCTCGGCCGCGACCACGCCCCAGAACGCGCCATACGGATCCTCCCAACCGGGGTGCGCCTCCTCGACGATGCAACCCAGGTCCCGCTCGAACACGCGCACGGCTTCGGCCACCACCTGGCGGACCTCGGGGTCGACGGCGGCATAGCCCCAGTCCGGGCTATAGGCAACGCGCAGTCCCTTGAGATCACGCGGCCTGGCGGCGTCGAGCCAGTCGATGTCGTCGCAGGGAATCGTGCGCCGATCGCGATCATCGGGTCCGGCGATGACGGACAGCATGAGCGCGGCATCGCGCACGGAGCGCGCCATCGGCCCGATGTGCTCCAGCGACTCCCAACTCGAAACGCCCGGGTAGCGCTCGTCCTTGGTGCCGGGATACAGCGGTACGCGCCCCATCGAGGCCTTCACGCCAACCAGCCCGCAGAAGGACGCGGGAATGCGCACCGAACCGCCGCCGTCGCTGCCGAGCGCGATCGGGCACAGTCCGGCGGCGACCGCCGCGCCCGAACCCGCGCTGGACCCCCCCGGGGTGCGATCCAGGTTCCAGGGATTGCGCGTCGTCTCACCGATCGGATTGTGTCCGACACCGCTGTAGCCGAACTCCGGCACGTTGGTCTTGCCGATGGCGATGGCACCGGCGTCGCGCATGCGCTCGACCACCACGTCGTCCTCGTCGGGCACGAAATCGGCAAACGCGACCGCCCCGGACATCGTTCGTACGTCCTTGGTGCAGATCAGATCCTTGATGCCGTAGGGCACGCCGGCGAGCGGGCCCACGGCCTCGCCCTGCGCAATCGCGCGATCCACCGCCGCGGCCTCTGCCATCGCCACATCCGGCGTCGGTGTACAGAATGCGTGCAGCCTCGGGTCGAGCGACTCGACGCGGGTGAGAGCTGCCTTCGCCAACTCGGTGGCCGAGATCTGCTTGCTGCGCACGGCCTGTGCCATCGCGGTGGCACCGTCCTTCCAAGTCACGCTCATGGTCATTCCTCGCTTCCAGGGATGGAAATTTCCGGGCCGCGTCACCTGGCGCGGCTGCGCGGCCCTTCGCGCCGTGCTCCTCAGACGGGGGCGGCGAGCAGCTGCTTGAGTTGTTCGTCGATGAACCGGGTGTCCACCGCATTGGCGCCGCCGCCGGCGAAGTGGCCCCAGACCCCGGGAATCGGCACGCAGCGCGCGTTGGGCATCTGCTCGACCTCGCGCACGTTGTCGACCACCGGGAAGTACAGGTCCATCTCCCCAGGCATCACCACCGCGCGCGCCTTGATCGCGCCCAGCGCCTTCGCGAAATCACCGCCGTACAACTCGTTGGCGCTGATGTCCCCGTTCTGCCAGGTCCACAGCATCGCCAGCAGGTTGTTCGCGTCCTTCGGCAGGAAAAATCCCTCCCAGAACGCCACCAGAAAATCCTCCAGCGACGAATACCCCATCTGCCGCCAGAGTTCCTGCATGTAGAACGGCTGCGACAGCCCCCAGCCCGCATACACCCGCCCCACCGCACGCAGCCCCTTGGTCGGCGGCTTGTCATACCAGCCGTTCGCCCACGCAGCGTCGGCCGTCAGCGCCGCCTTCACACCCTCCAGGAACACGAAGTTGTGCGGCGCCGTCCTCGCCGATCCGCAAAACGGCGCAATGCGCTCGACCATGTCCGGAAACAGGCAGCCCCATTGGTAGGTCTGCTGCGCCCCCATCGACCACCCCACCACCAGCTTGATGCGCTCGATGCCGAACACCTCCGTGATGAAGCGCTGCTGCAGCCGCACGTTGTCGTACAGCGTCACGTTCGGAAAACGCGCGCGGTCGTACGGCTCGGGCGTGTTGCTGGGCGATGACGAAAGCCCGTTGCCCAGCATGTTCGGAATGATGATGAAGTACTTCTCGGGGTCGAGCGCCATGCCCTTGCCGATCAGCCATTCATTGTCGTAATGCTGCCCCGAGTACCACGTCGGGTAGACAATCACGTTGTCCTTCGCTGCGTTCAGCTTCCCGAAGGTCTTGTACGCCAGCTTGCAGTCCCGAAGCGTCGCGCCCCGCTGCAACTTCACATCACCCGCAGAAAATACTTCGTAGTCCATCGTCCATCCTCCACGACACGCACTGGGCGCTTGGTTGGCAACACGCTGCGCCGCCCGCGCCTGCGCACTCGACGATTGCGCAGGCGCGGGCGGCGGCGAACAGCAAGCCTCGGCGAAGCGGCAGATCGGCCGGGCGGCGCTCGTGGCAACGGCGTCCCATCCGCCCGATCTCGCCACGTCGAGCACTCCCTTCCGACGCACGCGAACGACGCCGCATCCGTCCGAGGCGACTTTCCCGCCCGAGCCTCGGAAAGATCGATCCACCATGCGCGCCACCCGGATCGCCGGCACCGCAGGCGCGCAGCACGGCGTGCGGCAGAGCAACGACGGCCCCCTGTCCGGAAAGCGCACAAAAAAAGCCACACGGCGCAACCCTGCGCGTGTGGCTCTTTTGCCATGCTCGCCTCGCCACCGGATGTCGGCGAGCGTGGCGAGAAATTCCATGCATCGTAGGCAATGCACCGCGACGCCCCATCGGGAATTTCCCTACAAACTCCCTTTCACGAGTCCCGCGGGCGCATCGCCGCGCCGCGCGCGGCGCAACCCGTTCCCGGGAACGGCCCGGTGCGACCGGGCCGTCGAAGGCTTGCGGGGTGCTTCCCGCGCGTTCAGTTTCAGTGATTGCGCGCCAGTTGATCCAGAATCGCCGGGTTCTCGAGGGTCGACGTGTCCTGGGTGATCTGTTCGCCCTTGGCCAGGGTGCGCAGCAGGCGGCGCATGATCTTGCCCGAGCGGGTCTTGGGCAGGTTGTCGCCGAACCGGATGTCCTTGGGCTTGGCGATCGGGCCGATCTCGCGCCCGACGTGGTTGCGCAGTTCGTTGGCGATGGCCAGGCCCTCCTCGCCTCCCGGCGCCGAGCGCTTGAGCACGACGAACGCGCAGATCGCCTCGCCGGTCAGCTCGTCCGGACGCCCGACCACCGCAGCCTCGGCCACCAGCGGGTGCGACACCAGCGCCGACTCGATCTCCATCGTGCCCATGCGGTGTCCGCTGACGTTGAGCACGTCGTCGATGCGCCCGGTGATCGTGAAGTAGCCGGTGTTGGGGTCGCGGATCGAGCCGTCGCCGGCCAGGTAGTAGCCCTTGAGCTCATCCGGGTAGTAGCTCTTCTTGAAACGCTCCGGGTCCCCCCAGATCGTGCGGATCATCGACGGCCACGGCTTCTTGATCACCAGGATGCCCCCGGTGCCCCACGGCAGG
>DAHWJK010000275.1:0-3748 GCA_027344185.1 Thiobacillus sp. | reverse complement strand
TCTGCCTGCCGCCGGCCGTGCCCACCGGTACGGTCAGCCTGACGATCCGCCGGCCAGGCTCGACGGTCGCGCCGCTCTCCTCCGTCTCCTCCCGGTATCAGTCGGACGGGTGGAACAGTTGGGCAGACAACCGGGAAGTCCGGAATTTCGCGGAAGCCCTGGACTACTACGATTCCGGCGATCTTGAGGGCTTCCTTGCGGCGGCCGTGCGCTGCCGCATGACCATCCTCCTCTGTGGCGCCACTGGCTCCGGCAAAACCACGATGAGCAAAACGCTGATCTCGGCGATCCCCCTGGCGGAGCGGATCATCACCATCGAGGACACGGCGGAGCTCGTGATCCCGCAACCGAATCATGTTCGGCTGCTCTACTCGAAAGACGGCCTCTCCACCGCGAAAATCGACGCCGAGGCGCTGTTGCAGGCCAGCCTGCGCATGCGGCCGGATCGGGTGCTCCTGCAGGAGCTGCGCGATGATGCGGCATGGACCTATGTGAACGAAGTGGTTTCGGGGCATCCGGGCTCGATCACCACCATTCATGGCGCCAACCCGGCCCAGGCGTTCAAGAAGCTGTTTTCGCTCATCAAGGGATCCCCGAAGGGCGCTGGCTTCGATGACGCCACGCTTTGCGATCTGCTCGCGGCTTCTGTCGATCTCATCATCCCGTTCGAGACCTCCGGCACCACCTACCGGATCGGCAAGGTCTGGTTTGGCCCGGACGCGACCAGGCGCGGCGAAACGGCCGCCGCTCTCTTGCGGGCCGCCTGATGACCTGGCGCGGCGTGATGCGGCTCCTCGTCGGGCTGGTGCTCGGCCTGGTGTTCTTCACCGTCCTCGCCACGATGATCTTCCTCATCGGAACCGGACTGTTCTGGCATTTCCGGCATCCGTTCTGGCAATGGTGGCTCTATCTTTTCGAGGCCAGCGAAGATCCTACTGTACGGGTCTGGCTGGTCATCAGCGGCGTTCCGGCCTTCGCGATCCCCTTCCTCGCCGGGGTCGTTCAGCTTGTGCGCGGCCGGCGCGTCACCGGCTGGTCACTGCGCCGCGATCACGTCCCGACAAAGCCCGTCGATGCGCCGATCCGCGCCCCAACCGACAATCATGGTCATGCCCGCTGGATGACGATGGAGGAGGCCCGCGCACGGTTTCCAGGGCCTGCCCCGGAATATGGCGGGCTTGTCGTGGGCGAGGCGTATGAGGTTCACCGCGACAGTGTTGCCAGCATGCCGTTCCGGCCGAAGGATCGTTCAACCTGGGGGCAGGGGGGCAAGGCACCCCTGCTGATCGATCCATGCGAGATTGGCTCGACCCATTGCATGATGTTCGCCGGATCGGGCGGCTACAAGACGACGACGGCCGTCTCCACGCTGCTGACATGGACCGGCTCAGCCATTGTCCTTGACCCCTCGGTGGAGCTGGGGCCGATGCTGCGCCAGGCGCGCGAGGACATGGGCCACAAAGTCTATATGCTCGATCCCCGCACGGCCCGCGAAGTCGGGTTCAATGTGCTGGACTGGATCGATGTCTCCTCCCCGCTCGCGGAAATCGATGTTCAGGCCGTGGTTGAGTGGGTTTGCGGCGATACCAAAGCAGGCGGCGATGAAAACGCCTCCTTCTTCAAGAACAGCGGCAAGGAGCTGGTGACGGCGCTGCTCGCACATATGCTCTGGGACGAACACCTGGTACCGCACGAAAAGACCTTGCGCGCCGTCCGCGCGGCCATCGTTACGCCCGAAAAGGAGCTGCGGAACGTCTTGGCCCATATTCACAAGAACTCGCAAAGCCGTCTAGCCCGTGATCTGGCCGGGGGCTTGAAGGACATTGTGGATGAGACCTTTAGCGGCATCTACAAGAACGCCACCCAAGACACGGCCTGGCTTTCAACCGCCGCCTATGCGGATCTCGTCTCCGGCAACACGTTCCGTTGCGCTGAGCTGACGCTCGGCAAGGTCACGGTTTTCATCAACATTCCCCTCAAGGCGCTCGATGCCACCCCGGCGGTCGCCCGCGTCATCACCGGCGCGCTGCTGAACGCGGCCTATGAAGCGGATGGCGCGATTGAGGGCCGCGTGTTGTTCCTGCTCGATGAGGCCGCCCGCCTCGGCCCCATGAAAATCCTCGAAACCGCCCGCGACTGCGCCCGGAAATACAAGATCACGCTGTTTCCGTTTTATCAGTCGATCGGCCAGCTTCGCGAGCTGTTCGGCCAGGACGGCCCGGCCAAGTGGTTTGAATCGGTCAGCTGGTACGGCTTCGCCGGCGTCAAAACCAAAGCGGTCGCCGAGGAGCTGGCAGCGGCGATCGGCGAATATGGCGTGCTGGCCTGGTCCGAAGGCTCGAACACCGGCAACTCAGCGAAGGGCCTGGAAGCAGGCACGCGCTCGACCGGCCAGACCAAGACCTATCATGAGCTGAAACGCCAACTCATCCGGGCCGAGGAAATCATGCACGACATGCGGGATGATGAGCAGATCATCTTCCCGAAATCCGGCCGGCCGCTGCGCTGCGGCCGAGCCATTTATTTCCGGCGGCCCGAGATGGCGGATCGCGTCGGCGAGAACCGCTTTGCCGTCAACGCAAGATAGCCACGGGGCGGGCAAGACGGGTAGGGAAGTGCCAAATTGAATATCCGCACACGACCCTTTATGGTCGTTTCAGTTCATCTGTCGGGTTATCGAAAGCGGACGCATTTCTACGATTTTTTTCAGAAAGAACCCCTACCTTGTTCCGAACAAACTCGATAGCATCCCGTATTTGAAAATAAAGATTGCGGGTCTCGAGATCTTCCAAAGCTCCCTCTAGTCCTAATGCATTCGTAATCAAAAGCGCATCGGGATTTTCCGTTCGCATCTTTTTTACCCACCGTCGTGTTCCATGCTTAAAATGTTGGGCCACCTCATCCACAATCGTAAAGGCCAATGATTCTGCCTTCCACTGCTCCGCCAGGTTTCGTGGGTCATCGGGATAGGCTGCGCGATCAATGACGTGGTAAATTGCTAAGCAAGCCAGATACGCATGCCGAACGGATTGTACGTTTTGGGATACATCAATGAAGGCCGGCTCAACAATAAGTTTCATATATTCGTCAATTTCGTTCATGACCTGCCCTCCTTTTTATTGTAGCGCTTTTATAGCAAAAATGGGTCGTTTTGTGTTGGCTGCTCTTCCACGCTTGAATTCGAGACCTGCCATTCCGCTACCCCCCCCAAGCCGGGCATGAACGAAGCCCTAGTTAAAACGAATTCGCGACCAGGATTTCCCCGGCTTGCGTCGTGTATCGGGGGGAGAGATTTTGCCGGCGTGCGCCCCATGATGGCGTTGTGGCCGTCGAAGCGATCCGTAGGGTTCCGCTCCCGAACCGGGCGTTGATCGCATCCATAGCTTTCATCGCGGCGGCCGATTGGTCGCGGTCGAAGCTGGCGAACAGAACGGCCTGGCGCCGCGCCGGTGCCAGGTCCTGCAACATCACCCCCGCCTTGAAATACCGGTATCCAGGACGCCAGACGGCCCGCAACAGCCTGATCGCCTCGCCGATCAACAGACCGGTATCGGCCGTGGGCTCGATCTTGCCCTGGCGCTGCGCCGAATACCACGGGTCACCGTTATGCGGGTTCGTATGGGTGAAGACCGCGATCTGGCCCGCCTCAAGCCCCTCGGCGCGGAGCTTCTCCGCCGCGCGCGCGGCGAAGGTACAGATGGCCTCGCGCAGTTCGGCCGGCTTGTCGATCATGTGTCCGAAGCTGCGG
>DAHWJK010000037.1:0-8128 GCA_027344185.1 Thiobacillus sp. | reverse complement strand
GTATTGTAGAGGCTGATTAATGTAAGTCATGCCGCTTTACCGGCCTGACGGGCGAGTTTCTGGTAATATTGTGCCTCAGCTTCTGCCGGAGGGATATATCCCAAGGATTCCAGAAGTCGGTGGTGGTTAAACCAATCCGGCCTCTGGGATCTACCGTCACCCTTACCGCCAACTTGCTCCGCTAGCTGGCGATAGTTACCGATAGTCATCGCGACGTATTTATTTAAAAATCAACATGTTATGTATTAATTTCGATAGGTAACGATAGTCCCCGAAAGACCCTATTTCACTCCCACTCAATTGTTTCCAATGGCTTGAAACCAGCGTGGGTATTGGTTCTATTGAAGTCTAGCATCGACATTTACCGTCACTTTTACCGTCAAAAAATGAGCGCTTTTGCTGGCGCGGGAGATGGACTCGGTTTGCGCGGCGGCTACTCTTCCGCATCGATCGTCAACTATCGCCGTCGTCTGTAAGCGCATTTTACCCGTCTTAGCCCTCCCCCGCCTAGGCTCTTGGGGAACTGCCCCAAGGCTATCCTCACCGATCTCGCGCCGCGCGGCTCGGGGTGCTCGTGCGCTTGACACGGGTCAGGAACTTGCCCGCTCGTTGGCGGGTGCAGCGCCCTTGGATACTGCCGACTTCGAGCCGATGACCTTGCGACTTGCATGAACAGCCAATACATTCTGCACAAAACGAATGCCAGTGGTTCGTGCGGCAAACGCCGTCACTAGATATTGCCCCATGAACCAAGTTGCGGAGACCAGCATGCGCGTTGAATCGACGCCGCTGAGGTAGAGTACCAAGGGCAGCGCCGGCACAAGAAGCAGCGACATTGCCGCAATGTCGCGGAACAGAAGATAGTTCTTGTGGCTGTCCACGACGGATGGATCTGAATCGACCTGTTTGTAGAGCCCGTACCACTTCGAATTCTGATCCCTTTCAGCGACGGGGAACTCCCCCACGTTCTTTTTCAGCTTCACGAGGTCGATGCGGTGGTCGGCCGGTGCATGCACCGAGAAAGCCCGCGCGCCAGGCAGCGGATGCTTGAGACGCCAGAATACCAAGATGGCTTTGTGATCAGACGAGATGAGCGACGAGAGGATCAATACCGGGATGGGCAAAAGCGCAGTCAAGCTCGCGCGAATAACTGCCAGCCTCGTCGGAGTCAGATCGTCAATCGCGGTATGGAACGCGATGACCAAGAGCATGAGGACGTCCAGAACGAGTGTCGCAACGAGCCACGCGAGGTTTCGACCTTTGAGCGTCTTGCTGCTGTAGCCTTTGATGTCCTTCATCCGTCGTACTCCGTGGTGACCGTATAGCTACCGGTGTCCGACACCTTGAACAGAATCCAGCCGTCCTTGCGTGTCGTCAGGCAGCGTCGGCGCTTGTTGGTGTTGGAGACCAGCACGCCATTGTCCGAGGCGACGTACTGATAGTGCGGCTTCTGCGTCGTGTGGGCGATCGACTTGTCCGAGACGACGACCATCTGCGGCTTGAAGTAGTCGAATATGCGCTGGCAGTAGCCATTTGTCCGACCATGATGAGACGCGACCAGAACGGTGGTGCCGGCCAGCTCACCACGAAATGTCGGCTGCTCCAGCAGCGCCAACCAGCCATCCTCCTCCAGGTCGCCCGGGAACAGTATCTTGAACGGCCCGAACTTGAAGAACGCGACAAGGCTCAAGTTGTTCGTGTCATAGAAACGCGGATACGGATTCCAAAATGTGGTCGCCGTGATGCCGCCCATGTTCTGATCGAATGGCGCGTCGATAGGGTGGACATAGTCGGTGTGAAGGGACAGATACCGCTTGATGTCGTCGGTCAATTCGCCGTTCGCTTCCTTGATGATCCTCAAGGCACCCGGTGACACACTGCGATTCCTGGAGAACGAGGAAACGGTGATCCCCTTTTTCCATAGGTTGTCGAGGTCACTCATGTGATCGAGGTCTGCATTCGTGATGAACAGGTAGTCCAGCACGTCGCGCCTCAGGTGACGCTTGATGTAAGTGCTCGGCTTCCAGCCCGTCAGTCCGTTGTCGCCCGAATCAATCATCGCCAGCCTCCCCTGCATGCCGTTCTCAGCTTCGTGGGTGAGCATGGCGCACGCACCATGCTGCACATCCCATATCTGTAAGATCATTTTACTGGGCATATTGCATTCCTGCGAAAGATGACTGGTCGATCTTCCAACGCGAGCGAAGCGTCGCCTGCGTACTCCTGAGCGATATCGGGATGCTGTTTTTTGCTCATCACTTCACCGTGCCTTGCAAAACTTGCAAATCATGTTCGCCCACGATGAGTTGGACACCTAGGAGGCCGTCATCGGCCATGCCCAAGGCCAGATGGACGAGTTGGATGAGGTCGTCTCTACTGGGCGAGGCGGAGTGACCGGGTGGGTGGCTGTGCCATTCGCCTATGTAGCCAACAATTCCTGCGGTTCGCTTGGAGGCTTCGTTAACAGCCTCCGCCAGCCCGGCGATGCCGCGCTCAAACGAACCAGGGCTGGTCTTACTGTCGGGTGGAGCAGGAAGACCGGCGACGACCATGGCGGCGCCGATGTTGAAATCGTAGTACCCGAGAAGCACACCACCGGTTTCGTTGGGAACGCCTTTCGTGCGCATATCTCGCAGCTGCCGCTCTGCGCCGGCATCGATGAACAGGTCGAACTCGCCAAGCGTCATGCGCAGTTCAGATACAACGGGCACGTCGTGTACTTCAACCGCGCCGCGCATGGGATCGCGTTGCCACACACGAATCATTGCGTCTTCGCGCGCTGCCGCAATCGGAATCTGCTCAGCTAGTGTGCTGGCCTGGCTCATGATCCGTGAATACGGCATGACCATCGAAATGTCCCGGCAACTTGCACCGCTCCAGAAGGAGCTCGCGTTGCCGGCGAGGTGATCCTGCCCCCAGTTGTTCTGAATCAGCGCGCGGTAGTACTGCGCTTCGAGCGTGCGTAGGCGAACCAGTCTCTTCGCATCCTCGGCAAGAAGAACGGCCGCGTTGCCGTTCGGGGTGATGAAGACTGAAAGGTGCCTAGCAAACGCATCGACGGCGCTGGCGGCACGCGGGTATTCAATGGTTGTCGAGGCATCGACTACCAGCTTCGTGGCCGTCAGCGCATTGGTGACTGCTTCTTGTGTGAAGTCGCTGGCATCGGCATTCAAGGGCGTAACCTCGGTGGCGCCATGCATTGCCGCTGCATGCAGTTCAGCAACAACAGTTGTCTTGGATTCACCGATATGCTGGGTGTAAGCCGTATGCCTCGACAGGTTGTGCGGTTTGATGTGGTCTTTGTCGATGACCGTCCAGCGACCCCATCCACCACGGCCCCACAGGTTGAGCATTGCGCTGCCAAGAGAACCGGCGCCGATGAGCACGCCGTCCGGGCCTTCGTCGGCGATACCGGACTGCTTTCTGGCAGCCGCGGCATCGTTCCGGCTCAGCACGTCCATCGGGAAAATGTCTTGCGAGCGCCACTGGGTTGCCGGCTGGACGTTCATCACGTCCTTGAAGTACCGTTTCTCGTGCAGCAGTAACGCCCCGATGGCGACACCAAGCTCCAGTGCTCCTGTCAGCACCACAAACGCCCGACGGCTGATCCCGACAGGATCAGCGCCCTCGGTCCTGCATACTGGGATGTGCAGGAGGATGACCGTGAACTTGTCTTCGGCAGCAGCAGCGATACCGGCATCGCCGACGCGTTCCTGCAGCGCTGTCCGCAGCGCAGAAACGAGGTCGGTCCCGCGCCTCGACAAAATGTCGGCGAGCTGACCGAGCGTTGCAGGATCACGCTCCACGAAACCATGCACGACCGGCGGCAGCACCAGCTCTATGGGTGCTGCGGTGCCAGTCTTTGGTGCAGACTCCTTCGGTATCGCTTCCAGGAAGCAGGTGAAGCCTGTGTCGGACCGCTCCGGGCCTCGGGCGATCACGAAGCGATGTGCTTGGTTCTTTTGAAGCTCCGCCAGATTCCACGGCAGAACGAGTTCGTACTTGGTCGCGAAGAACAGATGCTCGACCGGCTGGTCGGCGGGATGCAGTTCGCCCTTGGCGCTTTTCTCAAGCCACCATTGAATTCGGCGCAGAAAACTCTGCGGCGTCCACGTGCGCATCACGGTGGCAACTGGTTCGAAGTACAGACACAGGCTCGCCGGCGCTTCGGGAACTCCCTGGTTCTGGTGCATCAGGATCGGAAAATCCTTGCGCAGTGCCAGAACCTCGATCAGTTGCTTGGGGTTGTCGGGGACGCACAGAGCAAAGCGCTCGCGGTAGTTGATGCCATAAGTGTTTTTTGGAGGTACCCCGTCGCACTCGACCTCGACGATGAGGCATTCGAGCGTGGGCGCTCCGCCCGAGGAATGCTGTAGAAGTTGGACTACCGCATAGTCGCGCTGCCGCGTGACCGCATCGAGCAGCGCTTTCGCGCGCGGAATTGTCAGTGCCTCGGCATCCGGGACTTCACTGACGTTGGCGAGTTCGTGATACGCCTCGGCCATCAGCCCGCCCGTGGTGGCGACGACAAAATGATGGCCGGTGCGCCGATCGACCCCGAGCGCTTCCAGGTGACCCCGCCGCTCGTGATCTCGAAGGTGATGGGCTCAGGCTTATTGGCGTTGGGCTCTTCCATCGTGACGAGAAACTTCCGGCCGCCGACCTTTTTCAGGTATTTCTCGTAGGTCTTGCGCGCCTGGATATGCGGTGGCTGGATCTGGGTGTAGGAGTCCTTCACGTCCGGGATCGGGTTGCTGCAACTGACGATGTACGCGTCCTTCTTGCCTTGCAACAAAAGTTCCTTCACCAGCGGCTTGGGCTCGGTCTCCTTTTCGCCCTTCTGCCCATCTTCGTTCAGTGCCAGATAGCTGCAGTGATGAGGGATGTTATAAAGATCCCAAGCGAGGCGATCATCGTTCTTGTGATACCGCGTCGTCTTGACGATGTCCTCAATCTCCTCCCAGGTTGCGTCGCCGACCTCAAGGTAGTCGTAGTGTGAGCCGTCAGCGCGGAAGCGGACGTTGAAGACCAGCGAAGCCCGGTTGCGGATGATGTCGCCGTCATCGCAGTGCTTGATGAATGGCGAGTGGCAGAAGAACTCGACGTTGTCGGCCGTCAGCGAGAAGCCCGGAATGATCGTGCCCGCATCAATGAACAGGTGGTCGCGGGCAGAGGCAGACTCACCGCGTGCCTTCAAAAAAGGTTCCAGCCAATCGGCGAGCACTTGCGGTTTCGAAAACACAAGGATGTCCTTGCCCTCAAGTAACCGGTGCCGCGCTTCCTGGCGAAGCAGGACGTACTCCTCGGTCTGGTGATCGTTGTCCGCTTCCTCCAACAGCATGGCGGCGGGAACCCAGAGTTCGCGAATCTTGATGCGGCCTTCACCGTGGTATTTCTTGGCGTGCTGCAACTCGAAGAAATCGGTGCTGCCCTGGATATGGTCCAGGTCCGCATGGGTGAAGGCGACAACATCGAAGTAGTCGCGGCCGGCCTTCTTCAAGTCGTCCTTGAGACGAGCCTTGAGGTCGATTTCCGGAGTATCCGCATCTTCGGCCTTGTCACGATGGCAGAAATCGAACAGAACCCAGCGCCCGCCGGAGAGGATGATCTGCGTGGTGTCGCCGTTGCCGACGGGATAGAAGATGACTTGGTGCATGTCTGCCACGTTTGGTCCTTTCAGGAATAGTGGCAATCAGCAATTTGGCACTCCGCCACTGAGAGTGCTAGACACCACTATATCTATGGTTTAACAGCCTGTCAACACACTACATCTAGCCTACTGGGGGAGACCCCCAGCCGCAGGTGAAGCCGCCGATCAGGCGGCATCTGATTGACCTGCACCCGCTGGAGAGGGGTACGCTACGCGCTTGCCGCGCTGGGCAAGCGTGCGGTCACGAACTGGCCCTTGCAAAGTGTCAGAAGTAGCCTCATAATTCTACCAGTCAGGAGATATCGCCATGCAGACCCTCGCCAAACAAGTTCTGGAGCACGCCGCCGGATTGCCGGAGGGCACCCCTTTGGTCGCCAAGGAACTGCTGCACCTGGGCAGCCGCGCAGCCGTAGACCAAGTGTTGTCTCGCTTGGTGCAGCGCGGCGCCCTGCTGCGCGCGGGCCGCGGTATCTATGTCCTGCCCGTCGAGAGCCGCTTTGGCTCCCGTGCGCCTTCGGCCGTCAGGATGGTCGAGGGTCTGGCGAACCAGCGTGGGGAAACCATCGTGTCGCACGGCGCCGCCGCCGCCAACGCGCTGGGCCTGACCACGCAGGTGCCGATGCGGGCGGTCTATCTCACGTCCGGCCCCAGCCGCCGCTTGAAATTGGGCGCGCAGATGGTCGAGTTCCGGCACGCGCCGATTTGGCAACTGATCTTTCCTGGGCGGACCGCCGGCGAGGTGGTGCGTGCGCTGGCTTGGCTGGGCCCGGAAAAAGCCGGGGAAGCGATCCGAAAGCTGCGCGCCAAGCTGCCGCCGTCAGAGCTGAAAGAACTCGCGTCGGCGCGGTCGCGCCTGCCGACCTGGCTGGCCCAAGAGGTCAGCGCCCTGGTGACCCATGGCTGAGTTCTTCCAGCTCTCCACCGCCGAACGCCTGGACGCGCTCGACGCGGCAGCCAATACATCGGGCCTCCTGCCCCATCTGCTGGAGAAAGACATCTGGGTGGTCTGGTCGCTGCGGCACCTCTTTGCCGGGCCCTACGCTGACCACCTGGTATTCAAAGGCGGCACGTCCTTGTCGAAGGCCTACGGCGTCATCCGGCGCTTTTCCGAAGACGTGGACCTGACCTATGACATCCGCGCCATCGCCGGCGATCTGGTGGGCGATGCGGATGCGCCACTGCCGGCCAGCAAGAGCCAGGAGAAGAAATGGAGCAAAGAGATTCGTGCGCGCCTGTCGGACTGGGTCGGCACCGAGATCGTACCCCGTCTCAAGCATGACCTTGAACAGCATGGGCTACCGGCAACCGTGCGGGCCGAGGGCGACAAAGTGTTCATCGACTACGCACCGCTGACCACCGGCACCGGCTATGTCGCGCCCGCCGTCATGCTGGAATTCGGTGCCCGCTCCACCGGCGAACCACGCGCTATCCGCTGCGACGCGGCCGCGTATCTGCAGGGGGTGGAGTTTCCCACCGCGACATCGCAGGTCATGCGCGCCGAGCGCACTTTCTGGGAGAAGGCCACAGCGATTCACGTTTTCTGCGCGCAAGGCGAGTTCCGGGGTGGTGACCGCTTCGCGCGTCACTGGCACGACGTGACGCGCCTGGATGCCGTCGGCTTCGCCGACGCAGCCATCGCGGACAAAGCCCTCGCCCGCGCGGTTGCCGAACACAAGAGCGTGTTCTTTGCAGAAAAGAACACACATGGCGATGTTATCGACTATCACGCTGCGGTCACAGATGGGCTCCAGCTGGTACCTGATGACGGCGCGTTGGCCAAATTGGCTGCCGACTATCAGCACATGGTCGATGATGGTTTGTTTCTCGATGACGTCGAACCCTTTGAAATTCTGCTCGATCGATGCCGGGCTATTCAACTGAAGGCGAATTCAAGAACGTAATTGATCACGGGAATGTCGAGAAATCTCGGCTTCGTGTCCACATCGATATTTGGAGAAACAGCAATATTTACCGCGCAGTAAATATGAACCGGAACGCCGCTACGAAGTGCTCAAGCTCTCCGAAACGCCTTTATTTGTAGGTACTTCTTGTTTGGTTTTACCGTCTGAGGCCACACGGATGTGACGGTAAATGCGGACGCCGATATTTCGAGGAAGAATCTACCGTCAGGTTTACCGTCAAATCTTCGCGCTGTATGCACGATCCACTGACACGGTGACAAGCGCGAAGCCTTTCGACATCAATCGCTTACCGCCGAAAATCTGCGCAATTGACGATGTGTCCGCAGTGATCTTCCAAAACCGGCAAGTCCATGATAGGGCTTAAGAAAATAATGCGGCTCCGCATGCCCCTCACTCCCACTCAATCGTAGCCGGAGGCTTTGATGAAATATCGTAGACCACGCGATTCACACCAGCAACTTCATTGATGATCCGGTTGGAAATGCGACCCAGCACTCCATAAGGTAGATGCGCCCAGTCGGCGGTCATCCCATCCGCCGACTCCACGGCACGCAAA
>DAHWJK010000271.1:0-8923 GCA_027344185.1 Thiobacillus sp. | reverse complement strand
GTGTTCCAGCGCATGCCCCAGACTGAACAGGAACAACAGCAGCGCACCTTCTTCCCAAGCACCCAAAGCCGCGGCCCCGGCCGCCGCGACGATCATCAGGGTGTCGATATCGAAACGGCGGCTGCGCAAACTCTGCCAGGCGTCGCGCAGAGTGTAAAAGCCGCCCGCCGCGTACGCACCCAGCAACAGGCCGAGCACCAGGCTTCGCGGTGCATCAGCGAGACCCGCTAGCCAGCCCGCGAGCAGCAGCAGGCCAGCAACGCCACTGAAAATGAGTTCGCGGTGTTCGGCGAACCATCCGGCCTTGTGGCCTTCCTCCAGCACGGCATAGCCGAGCGCCTTGATGCGCTGAACAATCGCTGGGCGTTTGATTTTTTCGCTGTCGAATTCCAGGCGCAGGCGTTCGGCAGCGTAGCTCACCGAAGCCTCCAGCACGCCGTCCGTGCGTTGCAAGGCATGCTCGATCACGACGGCGCAGGTGGGGCAGTCCATGCCGTCGATACGCAAGCTCTCGTGATGAAAGCGGTTGCCGATCCTCGCGCCGGACGCCTGCGCCAGTTCGCGTACCCGACCCACGCTGAACTGCTGAGGATCGTAGTGCAGGCACAGACGGGCGCTGCCGTCTTCATGGACCAGGTGTACTTTTTCTAGCCCTTCGGCCTGCAGCAGTTCAGTCAGCCGTCCTATGCATGCATCGCGCTCATCGGGCACATCCGGCAAGACCAGAGACAAGTCCAGTTCAAGTTTTTCGGCCATGGTGCTGCTCCTTAGAACCAAATTGATTACAGCTGGGAATGTGCTGCGTTACTGTTGGGCTTTGCCACACTGGCCGCAAAACTTGGTGCCTGCCGGCAGCTCCGCGCCGCAGCCGGAACATTTGCCGGGCGCCAGGGAGGTGCCGCATTGCTGGCAGAAGCGCGCTTCGCCCGCATTGACGCTGCCGCATTTGGGGCAGGGATTGCCGGCATTGCCGCCGCCCGGGCCTGTGCCCTGCGGATAGCCTGGATAGCCACCATGTTTGGAGCCGCCGTGATGACCGCCTCGATAGCCGCCGTGGTGACCGCCGAATCTGCCGCCCATTAAATTGCCGAGCATGCGTTCAAAGAACCCCATGATTTACTCCTTTGCAGCAGTTGATCGATTAGATGCGACGCCCAGCCTGTCGGCTGGGCGTTCCGGTCAGGCTTGATGTGTCTGTAGCCTGTTGCCATCAACAGCGTCCGTTTCCTCCTCTTCTTCTTTCCGGTGGGCCAGCCTATACAGAATCGGCAGCACCAGCAGGGTCAGCGCCGTAGAAGACAGGATCCCGCCGATGACCACGGTGGCGAGCGGCCGCTGCACCTCCGCGCCGGTCCCGGTGGCGATCGCCATCGGAATAAAACCGAGCGAGGCCACCAGCGCGGTCATCAGCACTGGGCGCAGCCGGGTCAATGCGCCTTCGTGAATCGCTGCGTCGAGCCGTTTCCCTTCCTCGCGCAGCGAGCGGATGAAGGAGATCATTACCAGGCCGTTGAGCACCGCCACGCCCGACAGCGCGATGAAGCCGACCCCCGCTGAAATGGAAAGCGGGATATCGCGCAGCCAGAGCGCCAGGATGCCGCCGGTCAGGGCAAAGGGCACGCCGGTGAACACCAGCAGTCCGTCCTTGACGTTGTTGAACATCGCGAACAGCAGCATGAACACCAGCAGCAGCGCCACTGGAACCACGATCTGCAGACGCTTAGCCGCTGACTGCAGCTGCTCGAAGGTGCCGCCCCAGGTGGTCCAGTAGCCGGCCGGTATCTTGACCGACTCCTGTATCCGCTGCTCGGCCTCGGCGACAAAAGAGCCGATATCCCGTCCGCGAACATTGGACGTCACCACCACACGTCGCTTGCCGTCCTCGCGGCTGATCTGGTTCGGTCCCGGCGCGACTTCCAGCGTTGCCACGTCGCCCAGTTGCAAATAGGCACGGCGAGTCTGCCCGCCCGTTTCATCCATGGGCAAATTGATGGGCAGTTGTTTCATCGCCTCCATGTCATTGCGCAGCCGCTCTGGCAGACGGACGATGATGTCGAAGCGCCGGTCGCCCTGAAACAGCACCCCGGCTTCCCGGCCGCCCACTGCAATTGCAATTGCTTCCTGAACGTCCCCGACATTGACGCCCAGGCGTGCGGTCTTCTCGCGGTCGATATGAATCGTCAGCATCGGCAAGCCCGTGGTTTGTTCGACCTTGACGTCGGCGGCGCCGGGAATCTTCTCCAGCACTTCCGCTATCTCCCCGGCGGTGCTCTTCATCGTATCCATGTCGTCGCCGAATACTTTGACCGCCACGTCGCTGCGCACGCCTGAGAGCAGTTCGTTGAAGCGCATCTGGATCGGTTGCGTGAACTCGTAGTTGTTGCCGGGCACCTTGGCCACCGCCGCTTGCATGGCTTCGACCAAGTCGGCCTTGCTGCGCTTCGGATCGGGCCATTCCGATTGCGGCTTCAGCATCACGAAGTTGTCGGCGACGTTGGGCGGCATCGGGTCGGTGGCGATCTCGGCTGTGCCGAGCTTAGCGAAAATCCGGTCCACCTCCGGGAACTGCTTGATGGTTCGCTCCAACTCCGTTTGCATCTCGATCGCCTGTGTCAGGCTGGTGCCGGGAATTCGCAGGGCATGCAGCGCGATATCGCCTTCGTTAAGACTCGGCACGAACTCGCTGCCCATGCGGGTGGCCAGCAACGCGGAGAGCGCCACGGCGACAACCGCGATGGTCAGGACGAGAGGCTTGTTGAGCATGGCCAGATTGAGCATCGGCGCGTAGCCGCGCTTGGCCCACCCCATCAGGCGGTTTTCCTTTTCGCTGACCTTGTCGCCGATCAGCAGCGCCACGGCGGCCGGAATGAAGGTGACCGACAGGATCATGGCGCCCAGCAAGGCGGCCACCACGGTGAATGCCATCGGGTGGAACATCTTGCCCTCCACGCCGGTGAGCGCGAAGATCGGCAGGTACACCACCATGATGATGAGCTGGCCGAACAACAGCGGCTTGCGTGCTTCCCTGGCGGCCGCGAACACTTCGTGAAAGCGCTCGTTGCGCGTCAATGCTCGCCCCGCCACGGCTTGCGCATGAGCCAGCCGCCGCACGCAGTCCTCCACGATCACCACGGCGCCGTCGATGATGATGCCGAAATCCAGCGCCCCCAGGCTCATCAGGTTAGCACTGACCTTGTTGGTGACCATGCCGGTGAAGGTGAACAGCATGGCAAGCGGGATGACCAGGGCAGTGATGATCGCCGCGCGGATATTACCGAGAAACAGGAATAGGATCACGATCACCAGAATAGCGCCATCGACCAGATTCTTCTTGACGGTATCGATCGCCTTGTCCACCAGTATCGTGCGGTCATAGACGGTCTGGGCGACCACGCCTTCTGGCAGGGTGCGGTTGATCTCTTCCAGGCGCTTGGCGACAGCTTGGGAGACCGTGCGGCTGTTTTCTCCGATCAGCATGAACACGGTGCCGAGCACCACCTCGCGACCATTCTCGGTTGCGGCGCCGGTGCGCAATTCCTTGCCGATGCCGACTTCGGCCACATCCCTAATTCGGATCGGGACGGACTGACGGCTACTCACAATGATGTTGCCGATGTCTTCGATGTTGGCGACCTGGCCGGGCGCACGGATCAGATACTGCTCGCCGCGCTTTTCGATATAACCGGCGCCCACGTTGCTGTTGTTGCGCTCGATCGCGCTGACCAGATCCTGCAATGTCAGGCCGTGAGCAACCAGCTTGTCGGGCAAGGGCGCGACCTGAAATTCCTTGGCGTAACCGCCGATGGTGTTGATCTCGGTCACGCCGGGCACATTGCGCAATTGCGGTTTGATGATCCAGTCCTGGATCTCGCGCAGGTCGGTGGGGGTGTAGGGCGTGCCATCGGCCTTGCGCGCGCCTTCCCTGGTCTCGACCGTCCACATGAAAATCTCCCCGAGGCCGGTGGAGATCGGCCCCATGCTGGGCTCGGTGCCCGACGGCAGCTTGCCCCTGGCCTGCTGGATTCGCTCGTTGACGAGCTGGCGCGCGAAGTAGATATCGGTGCCATCCTCGAAGATGACCGTGACTTGCGACAGGCCGTAGCGCGACAGCGACCGGGTCTGCTGCAGACCGGGCAGGCCGGCCATGACGGTCTCGATCGGGTAGGTAATACGCTGCTCGGCTTCAAGCGGCGAATAGCCGGGCGCAGCGGTGTTGATCTGTACCTGCACGTTGGTGATGTCGGGTACGGCGTCGATCGGCAACTTCTGGTAGTTATAAACGCCCAGCGCTGCCATGCCGAGCACCATCAGCAGCACCAGCCAACGCTGATCAATGGAAAAACGGATGATTTTTTCGAACATGGGAAAATCTTTCCTTCTAAAGGGCGGCGTCGCCGCGTTCGCCGGAACGAATTCGCAGCACGTCGGCAAGTTCGGTAACCGCAATCAATCCGTCACCGGGATTGCCTGTGTGGGCTGCGGCACGAATGGCTTCCACGATCGACTGCGCGTGTTCATCTGCACAAAACATCATCAGGGTCAGCCGGTCGTGGGTGTCCGGGTTCCACTCGGTGGACACGAAGGCGTGATGCGGCCCCTGTCCGCGGGCGTGGCCGCGTGACGGAAAAATCGTGAATCCGGGCAGGTGGTCCAGGCCATGCAAAGCCTGCTCGATCTGTTCCAGCCGGTGCGGCTGCACAATGGCGACAATCTGTTTCATGGCGGTCTCCTAATGGTCGTGGCTGGCGCCAGATTTACCCAGGTCAGCCTTGATCAGAAAGCTGTTTTGCGCGGCGTACTGCTCACCTGCGGCGAGCCCGCTGATGACTTCGGTGAATTTGCCGTCGCTGCGTCCCAGTTCCACGGGTCGTGCTTCGAGGTTGTCGCCGTAGCGACCGAACACAACAGTCCAGTCGCGCACGGTCTGGATCGCCTCCACAGAGACGGCCACCGGCACCTCGACCTCACCGGCCACCAGTTCAATGTTGACCGGCAAACCGGGGCGCCAGATGCCTTTCGGGTTGGGCAGCACGATGCGGGCCTTGGCCGTGCGGGTCTGTTCACCTACCAGCGCACCGACATAGGACACGGCGCCGCTGCTTTGGGACTCGAACGCGGTGGCCTTGACCGTGGCCTTCTGGCCGACCTTCACGGTGTTCAGGTCTTTGGCGTAAATCGTCATTTCGGCCCACACCGTGGACAGGTCAGCGACAATGAAAATGGTGGCGTCATCCTTCACGGCTTCGCCGAGAGAAATATGCTTCTCCACCACCACGCCGTTGATGGGTGCACGTATCTCGTAGCGTGTGAGATTGCCGCTCCCCCGCGCTGCGCCGCCGAGCGAGGCCAGTTTTTGCTGCGCGTTCTGGGTAGCAATCTCCGCTTCCTGCATGGCATTCCGTGCTTGCAGATAATCCTGCTCGGCCGAGATTTTTTCTTCCCACAGTTTTTTCTCGCGCGCGTAAGTCGTGCGCGCCAGCGACAGGCGTTTTTGCGCGGCCAGCAACTCGCTACGCTGGTCGGCCAGCGACTGGCTGGAAATCACCGCGAGTAACTGGCCCTTGCGCACCTGGTCGCCGATGTTGGACGCGACCGATTCGACAACGCCGGCCAGACGAGGCACAACATGTACCAAACGGTCTTCGTTGAAGCGTATTTCGCCAATCAGGCTCAATGCGCTCTTGATGCGCGCCGGCCCGGCAGTCAACACTTCCACGTTGCTTTGCTTGAGTTGCGCATCAGTCATGGCCACCCGCGCCTCGATCTGCTCATAACCAAAGCGATAGGACTTGTTGCCGTGCTGTGCAGTGAGCGTGACGTTGAACGAATGTGGCTCTTCAACCACCGCGTCCCCTTTGAGGTAATCATTCTCTTTCACGAATTTGAACACCTGCGGCGGGCGACCGAGGCGATCAAGCGTGAGCGTCACCTGGCTGGCCGTCGGGTCGAGCGGCTTGCCGTTTAGATAGGTGTAAATACGGAACTGCGGTTCGACGTTGGCTTCGAAGATCGTGACCTCGATGGCGTAACCGTCCTGCTTGAATAGCTTCCCACCATGCGGACCTTTCTGTGGTGCGGCAGCCGCCTCATGGTGCTCTTCATCCGCGTGTTCCTTGTCGTCCGCATGACCGTCTTTCGCTTCTTCACCGTGATGCTCCGCATCGTTATGAGCGGCCGCTTCTGTGTGGCTGTCGTGCCCATGTTCATCGGTTTCCATCTGTGACTTGTTCGTGCCGAGGATGAGCCAGGCGATGACCGCACCCACCACCAGAACGCCAGAAATGGAAAGCATTTGTTTCTTGTTCAAGTTGATTTTCATGTCGGGTTCCTACGGTTGGGTGGCGGCTGGGGCCAGGGTTGAGCTGGGCGATGCCTCACCGAGAATGTGCTGGATTGCTGCGGCTGATCGATGTGCCTCGGCCAGCGCGCGCAGGTATTGGGACTGGGCCTGGAATGACGTGCGCTGGGCATCCAGCACGTCGAGAAAGTTGAATTTGCCGAGTTCGAAACCCTTGGTTGCGGCATCGTAGGCACTTTGCGCACCGGGCAGAATTTCCTGTTGCAGCATCCCTGCCTCCTGGCGTGCCGAACTCAAACGCTCGTACGCAAGCGTCATCTCATTGGACAGGCGGATCCCGGCCGCAGACAGTTCATCCCGCGCCTTGTCGGTACGGTGCAACGCTTCCAGCAGATTGCCCTGATTGCGGTTGAAAACCGGGATCGGAATCGAAACTCCGAGAATCGCCTGGTTGAGGCCCAACTCTTCATTGCGCCTGGCACCCAGGCTAACGGTCAGGTCAGGCACGCGCCGGCTGCGTTCGACCTCCGTCAACGCAAGTCGACGCTCGACCTCGATCCTGGCCCGCAACAAATTGGGCGAGGCTGCGAGGCGGGCATTCAGCTCGGCCAGATCAGGCAGCGGTGGCAGCGCCGTCAGTTCGCCTTCGGTCCGCGCAAAATTCGGCGAGAGGTCGCCCCAGGTACTGACAAGTTGCTTGCGCGCCGTGGCCAGTTCGCTGGTCGCGATAGCCAATTCGACGCGTACACCCGCTTCGGCCACGCGCGCCCGGGTTTCTTCCACTGGCGACACCTTGCCAGCGGTGACCCGCCGTGCAGCAGCACTGCTCGCGCGTTGCGCGAGTTCGACCGAGGCCTGCGCGAGTCGCAAACGCTCCTGCGCCACGAGCACGTCATAGAAAGCCACCACTACACCCGCACGAACCTCGGCACGCTTGGCGGCCAGTTCCGCCGCTGCGGCATCACGGGCGCGCTCGGCAGCCCCGATCCTGGCTGAGCGCTTGCCGCCCAGTTCGATCGGCTGATTCAACTGGAGCGTGGTGCTCCGTGTTGCCTTGCGGGTGTCTTCAATGTAAGCGGCAATTTCCGGATTCGGGCGCACTTGCGCCTGGATGATCGTTGCCTCGATTGCATCCAGTTCGCGCTGAGCGGCGGACAGTACCGGGTTGGCGTCGAATGCCCGCTCCAGCGCTATCTTCAGGGTGAGCGCGGCAGCCGGTGCGGCGTCACGCATCGCGCTGACACGGCCCAGCTCAACAGTGCCGCTGTGCGCGGCATCGATAGTTTGTGCAAAAGATGGGTTGTAAAACAGAACCGCCAACCCAAGCGGCCATAGATGTCTTCGCATCGAATTCTCCAAAAATGAAAGGATGAATCCGGCGAAACGGAACCGCGCAGGCTACAGAGTGCGTGCTAGCTAAAAATATGGAGTCCGTCCCGCCGTATCAGGCGAGCGCGGACCAGTTGGGACGTTCGGGTCTATCCAGTGCGAGGGAAGAACAAGCCGCTTCGTCGCATCGCAACGCGGGCTGTATAGGGGGAATAGAGGCGGGGAAAGCCGCCTCGTTCATGAGGCCCAGGAAGCCGGCCATATGGCAGTGATCGTGCCCGAGGTCGAATTTCTCAGGCTGTTTGTCCGGGTCGGGTTTTGCGGAAAACGCTTTGTGCTCGTCATCGTGATGGCCGAAGTGCTGTGCGGCTTTGTCCTGCTCGTGCCCGCAATACTCAGCCACCGCAGCCCAGGATATCTGGAGCGGTAGTAGGCACAGCATTAGGGTCAAGAGAAACCGTCGCATGGCCGACACTATAGTTACTGCGAACTTATCCTGTCAATGAAGCAGTTCGTACCTTTCAGGTTGCTTTGCGCAGTATTGCGTTGGCTTTTGACTCCGCCGATATCTATGGGGTCATGGCCGTCCTGCGACTGGAACTGCCTGGATGATATCGCTCACATAAATCCACCCTGCCATGGCCTGGCCGGTGCGGGCGGTGCGCGCGATGATGTCCACCAGTTCGTTCACCTGGTGATCCTCGCAGACCAATTCCAGCTTGGATTCGTGAATGACCTCTTCGGCGAGTTCGACGGAATAGTGCTGCTCCCTGGCATCCACCGCCTTCAGCAGGCTTTGCACCGGGATGACACCAAGGTTGTGGCAACCGGCGTTCGCATTGCATTGCCCTGAGTCCTTGAGGGCGCGAATCACATCGCCGATGCGGTGATTGTGGATGTAAGCCTTGATCTCTCTCATGCGTTTTCTCCTGTCTGGTGATTGCGTGCGGCCTCTTCAGGCCGCACGTTTCCGGTTTACTTCGCTTGTTTGCGTTCGCGACGGTTCTCCACCCATTCGTACATCAGCGGCAACAGCAGCAAGGTCAGCGCCGTCGAGGTGAACAGACCGCCCACCACCACCGTCGCCAGCGGCCGCTGGGTCTCGGCGCCGACGCCGCTGGAGAGCAGCATCGGCACCAGGCCGAAGATGGCGATGGATGCCGTCATCAACACTGGCCGCAGCCGCAGCGCAGCACCTTGCTTGACGGCCTCCCTGACCGACAGCCCCTGCCGCCGCTGATCGTTGAGGAAGGACACCAGTACGATGCCGTTCAGCATCGCCACCCCAAACACGGC